>CABTWT010000008.1 GCA_902488555.1 uncultured Anaerococcus sp. | reverse complement strand
TGGAAAATATTGCCCACTTCTATACCACGAGCAGATTCTAGTATACCCGATTCATCATAGGCCATATCACCTTCCTTGGCTGTAAGTAGGTCTTCTACAACTTCACCTTCAAAATCTCTAGAAAAATTTGCATTAATATAGTGGTGGTCAGTTTTATTTGCACCTATTACAAGATTGTTGATTTTTGTTATAGATTCATCAACAAGAACTCTAACATCTTCTAAGCCAATAGGTCCTGTAAAGCCTGCTTTTGCTCCTGTGATCTTCTCTATGGTTTCATCATCCATCATCTCAATATCGTGTTCAGCAACCTTTAAATATGACAAAAGTTTTGCTTCATTTAATTCGCGATCACCAGGAATCACTACAAAGACCGGCTCATTTTTTACCATCAAGTCGACTACTTTCGCAAATTTATTAGATGGAATTACTAAGAATTCACTAACTTCTTCTATAGTAGTTACATTTGGTGTTTCTACAAGTTCAAGCTCTTTTAAATCTTCTACTATAGGTTCAAATTTAAAGCGAGCCTTCTCATCAGTAGCGGCATAGTCAGAATTTTCAGTAAAGAAAATCACTCCTTCACCTGTTTCTGCTAGTGCTATGAATTCATGGGACATTCTTCCACCCATTGAACCAGTGTCACCTTCTACAATCTTGTAATCAAGACCCATCTTATCAAAAGCCTCTACATAGGCATCCCACATCAATTGGTAGGATTCTTCCAAGCCCTTTTGATCTTTATCAAAAGAATAAGCATCTTTCATCAAGAAATCACGGCTTCTGTTGATACCAAATCTAGGTCTTTTTTCATCCCTAAATTTATCTACTATTTGATATAAATTTAATGGAAGTTGCTTGTAAGAATTTAGTTCGTTTTTAACTAAATCTGTTAGAGCTTCTTCTGCTGTAGGTCCTAGGGCGTACTCTCTTTCGTTCCTATCTTTTATCTTGAACATTTCTGGACCAAAAGTATCCCAACGTCCACTTTTCTCCCAAATTTCTTTATCTTGTAAAATAGATGTAGAAATTTCTATAGAATCATGTCCATCCATAGATTCTTTTACTATGTCGATGATTTTATTTTTAACTTTTTGTCCCAATGGCAAGAATGAATAAATACCACTAGCTTGCTTTCTAATAAACGCTCCCCTAACTAGAAGCTTATGGCTTGCTGTCTCTGCATCAACTGGGTCTTCCCTTAGTGTTGGCATATAATACTTTGATAATCTCATAATTCTCCTTAATTAATATCCTTCATGGATAAACCAATTCTTTCTCTTTTTTTATCTATCTCTATAACTCTTACTTTTACAATATCTGAGTTTGTCAATACTTCATTTGGGTCTTTGATGAATTTATTGGAAATATTTGAAATATGAACTAATCCATCAATTCCAACTCCTATATCAACAAAAGCCCCAAAATCTGTTATATTTCTAACCTTGCCTGTAAGTTCATCACCTATTTTCAAATCGTCAATGGTCATTATTTCTGACTTAGTGAGGATTTCCGGATTATCTTCCCTAGGGTCTCTTCCAGGCTTTTTAAGCTCACTTACTATATCTTCTAATGTCGGTTTTCCAACTTCCAATTTTTCAGCAAGCTTATCTATATCAATTTCGTTTAAATCTAAATCTTTAACCTTCTTGGCTATCTTATAACTTTCTGGATGAACTCCAGTATTATCTAGAAGTTCTGGCGAATCAGGAAATCTCAAGAATCCTGCTGCAAGTTTGTAGGTTTTATCTCCCAATCCCTTAACTTTTTTTAAATCTTTTCTATATATTAGATTTCCTTCTTTAAACTCATCCTCTATACGTTTTGCAATAGTTAAGTTAAGACCAGATACATAGGACAATAGCTTGTATGAAGCATTATTGATAGTAACTCCGACTTCATTTACAGCATCTTCTACAACTTTCGAGAGCTCTTCGTCTAGCTTCTTCTCATTTATATCATGCTGGTATTGGCCTACACCAATGTGCTTAGGTTCGATTTTTACAAGTTCTGCCATAGGATCTTGGAGTCGTCTGGCCATGGATATAGCTCCACGGATTGTTACATCAAGGTCTGGGAATTCTTCTTCACCAAGACTTGATGCAGAATATACAGAAGCTCCTGCCTCGTTTACTACAGCATAAGCTATGTCTTTATCTATTTCTTCTAATAGCTTATTTACAAAAACTTCCGTTTCCCTACTTGCTGTTGCATTGCCCAAGGCTATTAAACTTACATCATGTTTTTCTATAAGCTTTTTTAATATTGCTATAGATTCTTTTTCTTTATTGTGGGGTATGACTGGATAAATAACAGCTTGATCTAAGTATTTACCATTTTGATCAACTACGGCAACCTTGCAACCTGTCCTATAGCCTGGATCAAGACCCATAACATTTTTACCTTTTATAGGTCTTTGCAGTAAATAAGGCTTTAAGTTGTTTGAAAATACCTTAATAGATTCATCTTCAGCATTTTCAGTCAGGAAATTTCTAAGCTCTGTGGTTATCGACGGCAATATCAGTCTCTTATATGCATCATCAATAGACTTTTCAAGAAGTGATTTTTGGTAGTCATTGTTTACTTCATATAAGTTGCTGATTAATTTCTTGTTATAATCATCTGAAAACTCAACTTTTATAGCAAGAGCATCTTCCTTTTCAGCACGATTTAAGGCTAAGATTTGATAAGCCTTTATATCTTTTAGTTTTTTAGAAAAATCATAATAAGTTTGGTAAAGATTTTCGGGATCTTCTTTTTCACTTGCAATAATCCTTGCTCTTATCATCCCATCACGTCTTATAATATTTCTAGCATCTATATTATTAGAAATATCTTCAGCCATGATGTCAAGAGCCTTTTCAATGGCAATTTCTGGACTTTCTATATCATCGTTTATAAAATCTTTGGCAAAGCTTAATGCATCTTCTTCATCTTTAGCTTCGGTAAACAAATACTTATATAAGTCTTCAAGTCCAAGCTCTCTTGCCACATCTGCCCTAGTTTTCCTTTTTTTCTTATAAGGTGAATAAATATCCTCCAACAAAGTTAGAGAATTAGTAGATAGGATTTGCTCCTTTAGCTCTTCTGTAAGTTTTCCTTGAGATTCTATAGAACTAAGTATTTCCTCTTGTCTTTTCTCAACATTTCTGAGTTTATTAAGGTTCTTTTCAATTTCTCTAATTTCAACGTCAGTTAAATTTCCAGTTTTTTCTTTTCTATATCTTGCAATAAAGGCTACTGTAGAACCTTCATCTAGTAAGTCTCTAACACTTTTAATTTTTTCTTCTTCTAGATTTAATTGCTCTGATAAAATATGTATTATATCCATAATTTCCTTTTATAAAATTAATAGTTTCAACAAATAAATTACTAATAAATGGGCTGGATAAAAAATATAAAAAGCCCATTTATTTTGATTTCCTCTTTTTCCGTTATATAACATAATTAAGGGAATAGCCAAATATACAAATCCATAACTAATTGGTATAACAGATCCCCATACTTCAAATTCAAACAAAAATCCTATCATCAAGGCTAAGGCACTTAATATTTTATTATTTCTTGCCAAATATATTAAAACTATAGCTACTACACCCATGGATGAATAATCTGTCCTTAATAATGCGGCCAAGTACATTGCAGCTATAGTTATTAAAATAATACCGACAATATTTATTATAATGTTTTCATCCCTCTTTAAAAGCGTATCAATCAAAAAAATAGCAAAAGCTGCAATTAAGATTGTAAATATAACATTTTGCCCATATGAGTAGAAAGGCTTTTCGTAAAAAGCTAAATCATAAGGAACTTCAGCGACCAATGCAAAAGTCAAAAGTTTAAGAAAATATTTCTTGTAGTTTTTTGTGTAAATTATAGCTTGGACAGTAAAAAAGCAAAATATTGGCATGGCTATTCTTCCGATAAAAACAAAAATATCAGCCATAAACCAATATTCTTCCCCCATGTTATACATTAAATTCGTTTGGGCAAGATGGGATAAGACCATAGTAAAAACAGCTATCCATTTTAGATGGGCTGCACTTAAATACGACCTATCTCTATTCCAAATTCTATTATATTCTTCTAAAGAATTTACCTTTAGTATATCCATAAAACTCCTAGTTGCCAGTTATGAAATTTATCTTATATTTTGGAAAATTCATACTAATAATCTTACCCCCAACATTAGCATAGTCTTTCTCATCTATATCAAATACATTTGACGGATCAAAAAATATTATCTTATTGTTAGGGTTTGTAGATGGCGCAACTTCAAGTTCAAATTTATATCTATCCTTATCCTTGGAATAAGCAAGAAGTATATCAATAAATCTTCCGTAGTCATATTCATTCATAGTCTCAAATTCCAAGTCGATTTTATATTCGTTTTCTTCATGAATTTTTAATATCGGCCTCTTACTTTCGTAGCTAGTTACTTCCCCACTTCTAAGGTCAGTAATAGACATAACCGTTATATTTTTGCTCTTATCAAAATCTCCAGATACAAGTTTGATTATATCTGTATTTGAAAGCTTGTTAGTATCTGAACTTTTATATAATTCACTTTTTGAGCTAGGAACTTTTACAAATTTATAATCATTTGCGTTCATATTAGAATTATTAGACTTTTTAGGCTTTTCATATATCTTAATCGTTTCATCACCAACATCATCTATATCAGAAAATTTCCTTGTTCTTCTACCTTTATTCTTTGAATTAGTTTTATTTTCTAGTCTTTCATCCTCATTCAAAAATTCTTGAATTTCTTTAAAATCCATTCTATCCTTTAAGATAAATTTATCTTTGCTAGATAAGTATCTTGATGTAGAATAGACAGTTTTTATGGTCATATAAATAAAGCTAATAGAAGTTAAGATAGTCAATATGTTTTTAGGGATTATATCATTATAGTTAAACAAGTTAATTATAAGCATCAAAATAAAGGGCATGATTCCAGTAAATTTTAGAAAATCTTTAAACTTAGAATTTTCATTGGTCTCAGATTTTCTCGCGTTATTATTAATTCTTATTGACATCTTTAAAACTTTTAAGAAAAATATTATAAAACCAAGAATATAAAGACCAGTTACAGCATTATATAACCAAGCTATCTGCCCATAAAGATCAAAAGGAAGCATCTTAATTGCATAATCGATAGCAAAAGCCAAAACAAGCACAAATAGTCCAGCTTTTCTAAATGTTTTAGACACTAAAAAAACAAGCAAATTTAATACAATTATTGCAAGAGGAACTAGCGCTATTTTATAATCTGTTGATAAAGTCTGTAATTGTCTAAGAATAAATGATAAATCCATAATAACTCCTTTTATAATTATATCAAATTAGCAATTACATACAAATATTTTTAAAATAAGTCACTTTGATTATTTTAATATATAAGTATAATATCCTATTATAGGCTTCAATAGCTCAATTGGTAGAGCAACGGTATCGTAAACCGTAGGTTGCAGGTTCAATTCCTGTTTGAAGCTCCAACGAATAACTAAAGACCTAGTAGCAGTTATTTTCATCACTTGGTCTTTTTTGTTATTAAAAACTATTGTTATATTTACAAAAAAACTACCAAGACAAGCTTGGTAGTTTTCAATATGTCTAATTTTTATGTAATTTTTATTCTGGATCAATTGCGTCTACTGGACAAACAGAAGCACAAGTTCCACAATCAATACATGTATCTGCGTCGATTACATAAGCATCATCTCCAGCTGAGATTGCATCTACTGGACATTCACCTGCACATGTTCCACATGAAATGCATGTATCTGCGTCTATTACGTAAGCCATTATTTTACCTCCTAATGTTTTACTAATATGAGTATACATTATTAATTCAAAAATGTCAACTAAAAGCTAATATTTATACTTAAAACCGCTAAATTTCGATAATTTATACAAAGTGATAATTGTTATCAATTACATATCTAGGTTTATTTCTGATAACTTAAAAATCTTTTCTATATTTTCTTCATCGTCAGATTTTATCCTAACTCTACACTCTTCTTTTACGTAATCATTTCTTAGGACAACTCCACATCCCTCTTCAGTATTTACTTTTTGACCACATTTTGGCATTATTTTTTTCATGTAAGTGTAATTATCTTCTTCAAAAGATAAACAACACATTAGTCTTCCACATACACCAGAAATTTTTGCAGGATCAAGGCTGATATTTTGATCTTTAGCATATTTTATAGATAGTGGTATAAAATCAGTTAGGTGCCTCGAACAACAACATTGCTGGCCACAAGTTCCAAAGTGTTGGATGAGTTTTGCGTGATCTCTCACCCCTATTTGCCTTAATTCTATTCTAGATCTGAATCTTTGGGCCAAATCTTTTACTAATTCTCTAAAATCTACCCTTTTATCAGATGTGAAGAAGAAAACTAACTTATTCTTATCCAAGGTATAATAAGAATCAACTAATTTCATATTGAGTTTATATGAATCAGCTAGGCTTTGACAAACTTCTAAAGCTTCTTTAGCTTCAATATTGTTTAGAATTTTTCTTTTCAAATCCTGGTCATTAGCAATTCTTACAACTTTTTTTAATTTTTTATTAAATTTTTCTTCATCAACATCAAGATTAATGAGGGCTGCTTCCCCTATTTCCAAGCCATTCTCTGTTTCTACGACCAGACTTTGCTTGTATTTATAGTTCTCGCTTCCCGCATCAAAATAATATATTTTACCGGCTTTTCTAAACCTAACGCCAACTACGTTCACTTTGCAGCATTCCTCCCCTATAAATATTAAATATAATTTCCTCTATTGATAGATCATAATTAATATTTGTTTTTAGTCCCTTTTTTACTTTATTTACTAATTCAATATGATTTTCGATTTGGTCGAAAGTCATATTATCTAAGTATCTTAAATTAAAATTGACATCTTCTCCTATTTTTAAATCTTTTTTGTACTTATATAATAATACTAGTTGAAATAGATCTAGGAATCCATCTAAAATATCTAACTTGTTTTCTTTGAAGCTTGAGAAAAAATCTTTATTTTGATAAAAGCTAATAAGTTTTCCTTGGTAGAGATCTTTTGCGACTGATGACAGTTTTACCATATCCACATTATATACTTTCTTATTATTGGCTAAGCTAATAATCTGACACCTTGACCTAATAGTTTTTAACATAAGATTACTATTAGTCGTAGTAAAGATAATCATATTATAATCTTTGAGCTCTTCTAAGGTTTTTAATAGGGCATTTGAACCCTCATCTCTTAAATTATGAGCATTGTGAATTATATATATTTTTATCTTTTTATTTGTTGGACTTAGAGATATGTCTTTACTTAATAATCTAATGGTATTTATGTCTATGATATTATCATCATTGTCAATTATAAATAAATCGGGATTAGAATCACTATTTATGTCCAATCCCTTTGTTTTAAACACTTCGTTTGCAAATTCTTTTGCAAGCCTTAGATTATCACTGTCATTCTCACCTTCAAATATATAAGCATGAAATAATTGATTATTCTTAAGCTGACTTTCTAGGATACTCATAATCTAATGTATTGATCTACATCTAGGATAAATATTGTTGCTCCTCCAACTGTTATGTCAACAGGTACGGTATTTGTCAAAAGTGAGCTTTCTGCAGAAGGGTTGATAATAGTTGTTGTAGTATTTCTCCTCTTGCAATTTTTCTCTATTACAGCTAATACTTCATCAAGTTTTTCTTCTTCTACACCTATTAGAAGTGTTGTATTACCCTTTTTTAAGAACCCACCAGTTGTAGAAAGTCTGGTTACCCTATATCCACTTTCTGTTAGAGCATCCATCAAAAAGTTTACATCTGCATCTTGTACAATGGCTAATAATAATTTCATTTAATCCTCCAATATATTTAATATTAAATCTAAAGCAGATTTACTTACTTCATCAATTGATTTGCTCGCATCTATTTCACATATTTCATCTTGGTAAAGTTTTGCCATATCAAGATAAGCATCAAAGATTTTTTTGTGAAAGTCAAATTCTTCATTTTCTAATCTATCAGCAGTGAAATTTGCTCTTTTTCTGATAAGGGCATCTTTATAATCAATGTTAAAAAATACGGTTAAATCAGCTTTTAAGCCACCAGTTGCAAAATCATTAATGGCTTTAATCTCATCAATACCTAAACCTCTTCCAACTCCTTGATAAGTTAAGGAACTTAGGACAAACCTATCACATAAAATAATTTCTCCAGCATCTATAAGTGGTTTTATTTTTTCACTTACTAGCTGAGCTCGGCTTGCTGCAAATAACAAGGCCTCAGTTTTTGCATCCATATTAATATTTTCATTATCAATAATAATATCTCTAATTTTTTCTGATATGAATGTGCCGCCTGGTTCTCTCAACAAGTTTGTTTTGTAGCCTTTTGATATTAATATTTCGTTTACATTTTTTAAGATTGTGGTTTTGCCTGAACCATCTGGTCCTTCAAAAACAATAAATTTTCCATTCATATTATTATTATAACAAATGCTTGTAATTTTTGGAAATAAAAAAAAGACCCTGAGGTCTTTAAATTAATTATTCAGCATCTTCGCTTGATTCTTCGTCTTCTTCTGTTTCATCAACAGTTGGAACATCAGCTGCATCTGCTTCTTCGCTATCTTCATCTTCAGGAATTTCAACTTCTTGAACTTCTTGTAATGAGCAGATAACTTCGTCGTCTTCAGCTAGGATTGTGATGTTTTCATTTCCAAAGATATCAAGATCAGCTACAGTTCTTATATCACCAATTTGAATTTCTGTAACATCTGTTTCTGCTGTTTGTGGAATGTATCTTGGTAAACATTCTACTTCGATTGTATCTACATTTTGAACCAATACTGATTGATCAATCTTGATATCATCTCTACCAAGTAGAATAACTGGTACGGATACTCTGATTGTTTCGTTTTGGTTGATTGCTTGGAAATCTACGTGTAGATATTGATTTTTGTATGGGTGTGTTTGGTAATCTTTTATAAGTACATCTTTTTTATCACCTTCAATATCTAATGTGATAATTGTTGATGTACCAGCTTGTCTTAATATTTTATCGAAATCTCTTGATGTGAATTGTACATTAAGATTATCTTCACCTTTGGCATAGATAACGCCTGGAATTAATTCTTCAGCTCTTAATTTGTTAACTTTATTTTTTCCAGTAGCTTGACGATTATTTGCGTTTAAAACTAAGTCTGCCATATTCCCTCCTTAATAATATTTTCATACTGACTAATTATACCCTAATTCTCACATCTTTACAATGATAAATTTTTATTATAAGATAAGTGGTAGTAGTGTTTAATATCAAAAAGGAGAATATTATGACTAAAAGAAAAGCTAAGTTTGGAAGCTTTGATATTAGCTTAGCAGGCGAAGAATTAAAATCAGGAGATAAAGCGCCTAATTTCAAAGCTTTAACTAAAGACTTAGAGGATTATGATTTTTATAAAGAAATGCACGGAGTAACTATTATATCAGTTATCCCTTCCCTTGATACATCTATTTGTGAATTACAAACATATATGCTAAATAAAGCTAGCCAAGAAGATAGACTCAATATTATATCAATTTCTAACGATTTACCCTTTGCTGAGCAAAGATTTATTAGAGAAAAGGAATCTGAAAACATAGTATTTTTGTCTGACTATTTACATAATGATTTTGCAAAATCATATGGAGTTTTGATAGAAGAATATAATTTGTTAAATCGATCTATATTTGTCATTGATGAAAATAAAATAATTCGCCATCTTGAATACCTAGATCAAAATACAAACTTGCCTAATATAACAAAGGCAGTAGAAGTTGCAAAAAGTCTATAAAAAAACCTAAGGACTAGATTGCATCCTAAAGTCGGATATAAAAATCCAACCTTAGGTAATACGCTCTCTAAGCCTTAGGGTTATTTTTTTATAAATTCATTATACTTATCTCTATTATAAACTACATCTAGTTCGCCTATAAAGGCTGTGTACTTATCTGGATAGCAGAAGCCTTCTTTGAATCTATAGAGACCATCTTTGCTATCAACAGAAAATACTCCACCAAAGTCAAAGTATTTGTATCCATTTTCTTTTGACCATTTTATTTCTTCCCATATCATATTGAAATTAGGCATTTTATTTCTATGGTCGTTAGAACTAGCTGCATAAAGATAGTATACTTTGTCGTTATAAGAAACTAAGAGCGAAGATGATAGTGGTTCTCCCTTATAATAAGAGGTGAAGATTTCTCCACCCATATGGTCACATAGTCTTTGGAAATAATCCTTCGGTCTATGTCCTATTCCTTGCCTATCAGCCATAATTTTTGTAAGCTCATAGAAGGTATCAATTGTCTTATCATTAGTTTCTCTGACTGTTTCAATCTCATTTCTGTATGATTTTCTTATATTTCTTCTAGTAGCAGAAGAAAAGTTTTCAAAAAGAGTATCTTCGTCATTGCTTGCAATTTCAAGAATCATATTGTATCTAGGTTGGGTAAAGGCGTGATTATCTAGACCATAGGTCCTAAAGTCATAGCCTCTTTTTTCATATTCATAGATGATTTTTTCATTAAAATCTACTTCTGGATCCATTCTCAAAAGAAAAGCATCGTACTTATCAACTAATACTTCTGCTTCCTTAATCAATTCTTCTACAAGATCATAATCTTTGAAATCACAAACCGGTCCCCTAGGTGCATATAAAAAATGCTTGCCATTGTCATTTTTTATGCCTATAACACTCATTGCTCCCGCAATATGACCATTTCTTTCAACATACACATAATCATTTGTCCAATTAACCTTAATCTTAGCCCAATTTGAATCTTGCATTGCTTTGCCATATTGAGAATTTCTGACAAAGTCTTTGTATTCTTCCATTTGTTTTTTTGTTTCAACTAGTGGCATTATTTCTCCTAATCTATCAAGCCTTCAATGAGGGTTAGGGTAGTCAAAGCCCCTATTCCCTTTTTGCTTGTTAGTACTTTTATATCTAAATCACTTAAATCTTGGTAATCAATGTCACCTACTATCATACCATTAACATAAGATGTTCCAACATCTACGAGGATTTGTCCATCCCTAAAATAAGTCTTGTCATAATGATTGGCCCTACCAATTGCTGATATAAAAATATCAGAACTATGGATAAGTTCTTTTTGATTCTTAGTAAGGCTATTTATAACACTTACCGTAGCTCTTGATCTTGACAAATATGTTGCCAAAGGTAAACCGATTAGAGTACTCCTATTTGCTATTGTGATGTTTTTACCTCTAAGATCAGTTATAGATTGTAAGTACCTAGCTACAGCTTTGGGTGTTGCTGGCAAATATTCAAGTTGTCCATTCAATGCTTTGCCTTGAGAAGTGTAGGTAAAGCCATCCAAGTCTTTTATTTTTATTCCTGTACGTACTGCATCTAAGAAATGATAATTGTCGAATGGTAACAATAATATAAATCCATCCTCTTTATCAAGACCATTAGTAAAATCTATAATATCACTAGGATTAGCAGCTGAGTCGAATTCTTTGTCCACAAAATCAATACCGTATTGTTGACATTTTTTTATAATAAAGTTCTTGTATGATATCTCCTCACTATTTGGATTCATTGACAATATAAGTAATTTATTATTAATTGGGGATGTTTCTAAATTATCAATTATCTGTTTTTTTAATTTGTCAGTGTTTAATATTTCCATCATATCTCCATTAAAAAAACGCCCACATGGACGTTTTAAATGTTGTTTTCTTAGAAAATTCTTCTAGCACCTCTGAATGTATTTTGATAATAATTATTATAAACATTATCGTATCTTACACCAGATCTTGGTGTTGAAGCATGAATAAATGTACCATCTGAGCTTGTTATAATACCAACGTGGTCAATTCCACCGCCCTTGATGGCAAAGAATATTAAGTCACCTGGTTGTAAGCTATTATAGTCTACAGCATATCCAGTATTAAACTGTGCTGCTGAAGAATGTGGTAGGCTCACTCCAAGTTGTCTATAAGTATTAACTACTAGGCCTGAGCAATCAAAACCAACAGATGGATTTGATGATCCCCAAACATATGGATAGCCAACAAATTGGCCAGCAATATTTGCAGCTGAAACACCATTGTTATTTACTGCAGGTTTTTGTGCTTGTTCTACAGCTACTTCTTGTTCATCTTTTACTTCTTCTGCAGGTGATTTTGCTTCTTCTTTAATCTCTTCAGTTGTTAGATAGCTTGAAGAAACGTATGAAGTTTTTCCATTAAAATCAAATTTAACCCAGCCGTCAGCTATTTCACCAGAAACTTTTGTACCCTTACTTAGTGTACCGATAATATTTCCGCTAACAGCTTTATCACGTACGTTAAGTACGTTTGTATTGTAAACCCAACCAGTAAATGCTTGGCCTTTTACTTCAGGAATAACTTCTTCTTGCACTTGTTCAGTTGCCTCGTTATCTTCCACTACTTCTTCTACTTGAGCTTCTGCATTAGTTGTATTTTCTTCTACTACTTCTTCAGTTTGAATTTCTTGACTAGCTTCATTTGATTCTTGAGCTTCAGGAGCTTCTTCTTGCTTATTTTTATTATTTAATGAATCAATAAGTTCTTGTGGGTATGAATCACTTAAATAAGCTAGTTTAACATAACCGTCATTGGTCTTAAACCATTCACCATCAACTGTTCCGTTGATTTTTTCACCAGCAGCCAATGTTTTTACTATGTTTGAAGAATCTTCAAAAGATTTGCTGCTTCTTACATTTAAAGCTTGAGTATTGATGTATTTTACAAGCTCATTGATAACTTCAGCTGGAGTTTCTTCGATAACTTCTGTATCACTATCATCCACTTGATTTTCACTTTCGTTAATTAAAACTTCATTACTCTCAGCTTCAGTGCTTACAGTATCGTTACTATCTAGATATTCTACTTGTGAGTCAATATCACTTTGTTCATTTTCGACCAAGTCTTCTTCATTGATATTTTCGATAGCACTATCAAGATTTACGTCTTCATAAACTACTAGTTGATTATCATCAACTTCTTCATTTACTTCGACTTCTTCTTCAGAAACTTCTTCTTCTGCAGCTACTATGTCTTCATGTTCTACATCTGCAGTTTCTTGATCTTCATATGTAGTTTCTTCAATTGAAATAAGTTTCTCTGCAACAATTTTATTAGCTGCTTCTTCTATTTTAGCAACTTTTTCTTCATCATCTTTTGTAGCCTTGTGAATTCTTTTTTCTTTTGCTATTGCTGTATTTTTAAGATCTTTCGTATAATCAGCTTGTATAAAGCTCACGTAATCGTTATTTTCTGTATAAGATGGACTAATCATAGAATTAGTATTTTTATCAGAATCTAAATTATTTACTGTAGAAGCATATGCTGTTGCTCCTGCAGTTACAGCTGCTATAAGAGATAAAGCAGCTCCTATATTTTTTTTATTCATTAGTGTAAAATCCTCTCCTTAAATAGTTTGGTATTCCTTTATGAATTAAAATCTTTCTATATTCTATACCAAATTAACAAAATAGTCAACAATTAGTTACAAAAAAATTACACTTATGGAAAAAGCTTACAATTTCAACCTTTATTTATAAGTTTAAATTGTAAATTATTTACCAAAAGTGTAAATAAAAAATATTTCGAATTTTTTTGGTTACATTTTGTAACTATTATGTAGGGAGCAAATCTATAAGCCGTGTTCTGTATTAGACAATCATCTATCTAGACTTACTGTTGCCAATAAGCTCAAGCGAACAACCATTCTGGATCAAAGCCGAGCAAGCTTTGTTTGTCATCCCTTCGTTCTTGCACCGGATGGGGTTTACATAGCCTATATGTCACCATATAGCTGGTGAGCTCTTACCTCGCCATTCCAACCTTACCAAAAATTTGGCGGTATACTTTCTGTTGCACTTGCCTGAAGATCACTCCTACTTGACGTTATCAAGCATCCTGCTCTGTGGTGCACGGACTTTCCTCGTACTATGCCGCGATTGTCTGATTTACTCCAAACTTTATTTTACTCTTTATAATATATTTGTAAAATTTACATTAAATAAAAGTCCTAAAATCATCCTCTTTAGAATAAGTATAAACCTTATTATCAGTCATTTCACTTAATATATTTTCTAGCTTATAAATAACATGGTTTTCGCTTGCAAAATGACCAGGATCGATTATTACAAGACCTCTATTTGCATAGTCCATACCCATATGGTAGGAAACATCTCCTGTAATCATCAGATCACATCCTTGGCTAATAGCATCATCAAAAAGCGATGAACCAGCACCACCACAAACAGCTACTTTTGTAATTTCTTTTTCCATATTGCCGTAGCATACTAATTCATTAGCCTTAAGAATTTCTTTTACTCTCTTAGCAAAATCTTTTGCCTTTATCTTTTTTACCTCTCCAAATCTACCTAATCCTAGATCCTTATCCAGTTCTAAGACTTGAGTTTTTTGGATATCTATTATTTGACAAAGATTGTCATTAAGACCATCTTCTGCAATATCTAGATTTGTATGCATGGCAAAAACACTAATGTCATTTTTTATTACTTTTTCTAGGCGTTTGTAAAAAGTATCAGTAAAATCTATTGATTTTGTACAATTAAATAAATATGGATGATGGGTAATAATTAGGTTACAATCATTTTCTATAGCCATATCCACACCCTCATCTTCCAAATCCAGGCTGATTAGTACATTTTTTAGTTGATTGCCCAAATTTCCAATCTGAAGTCCTGAATTATCCCAGTCTTCTTGCAAATCCAGTGGATACTTTTCACATAATTTATCTATTAGTTCTCTAATTTCCATCTTTCATAAACCTCATCTATAGCTTCTAATCTTTCGTTTATTTTTTCTAAACCATCATTATTTTTAGAATTTTTAATGATATTTTCTCTAAAAATCTGATTTTTCTTACGATCTATAAGTAATTTTTCTACTAATAGTTGACTTTTATTCTCTATATTCTCAAAACCATAATAAATATCAGAAATTTTCATTTCCTTCTTATTGCCATATTTTACTTGCAAAATATCATAGTATTTTCCATTTTCAAATGATAAGAAGTCTCTCATAATCTCAAAGTTATTCTTGTATAAAAATAATCTAAGTTTTTCACTTGCAATGTTTGATTCTAAAATCATATAATCAAGATTTTGGGCAAATTCAATTCTATCACCTATAATGTCAACAATAGTATTACCACCCATACCTGCAATGATGGCGATTTGATTATCTTCTCTTTCTATACCCTTAAAGCCATCTGTCACCTTAGTTTTTATTACTTTTGATAGCTTACTATCCAATTGGTCTTCAAGCTTTTTTAAAGATGGTGCTGATATATCCGTAGCCAAAATATTTGAGCTGATATTATTTTTTGCCAAATATAAAGGAACCAATCCATGATCGGTTCCTATATCTATGACATTTTTGCCATAATCTATCAAATTTATAATATCCATTAATCTTTTTTTATCATTCATTATAAAAAGTCTTTCAATGATTCGCTCTTATTCGGACTTTTTAGCTTTCTAAGAGCCTTTGCTTCGATTTGACGTATTCTTTCACGAGTTACATCAAATTCCTTGCCAACTTCTTCTAGTGTTCTTGGAGTTCCATCTATAAGTCCAAATCTAAGTTGCAAAACTCGTTTTTCACGAGCTCCAAGACAAGAGAGGACTTCGTTTAAGTTCTCTCTAAGCATAGTGTAGTTCGCTGCTTCATCGGGATTTACTGCAGATTCATCCTCTATAAAATCTCCTAAGTGTGAATCTTCCTCTTCACCAATTGGTGTTTCAAGAGATACTGGTTCTTGGGCAATTTTTCTGATTTCTTGAACTTTTGAAACTTCTATGCCCATTTGCTCAGCTATTTCCTCATTAGATGGATCTCGACCTAGTTCTTGAACTAATTGTCTTTGAGTTCTCACTAACTTATTTATAGTTTCGACCATATGAACTGGGATTCTAATAGTTCTTGCTTGGTCAGCTATAGCACGGGTGATAGCTTGGCGTATCCACCATGTTGCATAGGTAGAGAACTTGAATCCACGATTGTAGTCATACTTGTCTACAGCCTTCATGAGCCCCATATTTCCTTCTTGAATTAGATCCAAGAAGCTCATACCACGGCCTACATACTTCTTAGCAATAGAAACTACCAACCTTAGGTTTGTCTCAGCCAATTTTTGCTTAGCTCTTTTTGATAGTAGAACTGCTTTTTTTAGTCTTAAAATATCATCTTGGCTAAGCTCACCATTTTCAAAAATTATATGAGCAACATTGCTCATTTCTACCAATTCATTTAATTCTTTAATCTCATCTATACTTAAACAATTGTCTACAGATAATTCTTTGGATCTATTTGCAGCTTCAATTAATGAATCAATGGTCATTTTATCAAAAGTTTTTAGATACTCTTCATTTAAAGCCTTAGATAATAGATTTGTAAATGATTCATATACAAAGGTAAGCACATTTTCATCTACGTTTACATTAAGGATGTGATCAAAGGAATCAAATAAATCACAAAGTGAATTTGCATCATTTTCGCTAAGTTCTTTGTCATTTACAGATTTTTGGGCTATATTACAAATTAATACCTTGTTTTTTAGCTCCTCTATCTTTTCTAAATCAGGTTCTTCAACCATAATCTCTTCGAAAAGTTTGCCCATTGCAATAATCCCATCTAGATTGTATCCTGATTCTTCGCTTAATTTTCCATCCTTCTGGTATTCATCATTTGCAATAAGTATGGCTTTTGCCAGATTTCCAAAAAATATAGTATTGGATAATTCAATGTTATTTTGCTTATTTAAATTTATACCTTCTAATTTTTTGTATGCTATCTCACCCAACTCCATCTTTCTAGATAGGTCAATTTCTTCCTTGGCAGTCAATAATGAAACTTTTCCTATTTCCTTAAGATACATCTTTACAGGGTCATCAAGCTTAATGCCAGAAATATTTTCGACATCATCATCTATTTCTTCATCTATATCTTCTTCTTTAATATCTTCATCATCTAGTGGCTCATCGTCATCTAAATCATCATCCAAATCACCATCAGCCAAATCTTCGTCTAACTGTGCTTCGGATTTTTCTACAATTTCAATTCCACTACTTAAAATTTGAGATATGACGTATTTTTTGCTATCTTCTTCTATTTCTTTAAATGATTCAAAAGTATAAATTTGAGTATAAGTTATAAGTCCATCTTGATTTTCACTAATGGACTGAAATTCTTCTATTATCTCTTTTAAAACATCTTCATCAAGCAACTTATCGCTTTCGCTACTCATTCGTACTCCTCTTGGCTTTTTTTCTATGGGCTTTTAGCTCAAATAACTTTTGTCTTTTTTCAAAAAGCCTTATTTTATCAATCAATTCAATTATTTGTATTGGATTGGTATCATCACTTATATAGTCAAAAATGTAATTATAATCTTCATCATTTTGGTCAAACTTACTTACATCTTTATTTAAAATAAAATCTTTAACGTTTAATACTTTTTCATTTTTTAGATGTTGATCAAAAAAATCTTTCTTAGATAAATAATCATCTTTCTGATTAAAAATTAATCTAAGTATTTCTAATTCGATAGTATTAAAGGATTTTTTCTTCTCTGGAATAATTATTTTATTCTTTTTATTTGAATAATTCGTTCTATTCCCAGTATCAGTACTATACTTGTTTATAGCCTCATTTAAAGTACTTTTATCAATGTTAAATAGAGTTGATACGTTGTTTATGAATATTTCTCTGGTTAGGTCTTTGTCTATACTTGCAAGAAATTCTATAAACAAATCCAACTTCTCAAACTTTTCATTTTCATTTGCCTTACTATATAAATCCAAGATTTTATTATATTTATAATTATAAACATCTAAGGCTTGGCTCTTTTTTTCTAAAAACTTTTCTTGTCCGTATTTTTTAATAAAATCATCTGGATCAAGGCCTTCTTCTAGAATAATTACCTTAGCTACAACTCCATTATTTAGAAAAATATCGCAAGCTTTGTCAGTCGCTTTAATTCCTGCTCCATCTCTGTCATAGCAAATATAGACATTATCTGCATATCTTTTAATAAGTTTGGCTTGATCATCTGTTAAAGCAGTACCTAGACTTGCAACAGCATAATCAATACCATGGTTATTTAATGCAATGACATCCATGTAGCCTTCAACAAGAATAATATCTTTCTTTTTTTGTCTCTTATAGACATTTAGTCCATATAAGTTGTACCTTTTCTTAAAAATACTAGATTCAGGAGAATTGAGGTATTTGGGCATTTGATCATCTATACTTCTGCCACCAAAACCTATAACATTACCATAGCGATTTATTATAGGGAAAATTATCCTGTTTCTGTATTTATCATAATATTTGCCCTTAGAAGACTTCTTAATAAGACCAATATCCTCCAAATCATTTCTATCATAACCCTTATAATCACCATAATTTAACAAGTCATCCCATGAGTTTTTAGCAAATCCTAGCATAAATTTATTAACAATTGAAGAAGATAGCCCCCTTTTCTTAAGATAGTTTATGGCATCTCTATTTGTTAGCAAATTCTTATAATAAAACATCATCACATCTTTGTTTATTTCATAAAGTTCCTTGTTTTTTGGATTTTGTGATGAGCTATCATTATAGGTAATTGTAACCCCGGTTTTATTTGCCAAATATTCTAGGCTTTCCTTGTATGATAGGCCCTCTTTTTGCATAATAAAAGAAACAACATCTCCACCTGCACCACAACCGAAGCAGTGAAATAATTGTTTCCTATCATCAACAGCAAATGATGGTGTTTTCTCATTATGAAATGGACATAGGCCTTTAAAAGAAGATCCAGACCTCTTTAAGTCAGTATACTCACTGATAATATCAACTATATTAGCCCTTGACCTTATTAGCTCTATTGTCGTATCTGAAATCATAGCCATAATATCACCCCTATTAATGAAACTATACTAAGGCAATAAAACTTTTCAATTTTTCATATTTTATAAATTATGCAGAAATAATATATTCAAAATGATGTAATTCTTATAATAAGTAGCATACGATATTAAATTTATATTATAATTATTACTTTAAATTAATTCTAAAATGTATTATAATATTTATATATTATCGTAATAAAGGATAGAAGTTCAGGAGAAAAATTATGGATACATTCAATACAAATGATATAGATCGAGAAAATGACATATCAGATCTTGGAATAAAAGTATTAGATAGCCAGAAATTTATTTTTAATAAAAACTATTCTTCACGAATTCAATTTCATCCATTTACTTATTTTTATTTTCTAATAAATGGCGAGGGCAAACTTTCTATTGAAAACGAAGCAATAGATGTTAGGCAAAATGACCTTATTATTATTAATTCAAATATTGGCCATACTATGTATATTGATGGAAATTTTGATAATTGTGAAGTTATTGGTTTTGGTGTTGAGTCAATTTCAATTTCTAGCGTAGATAAGAAAAAAAATAGCGTTAATCCTACTAACTTTTTTCATACAAATTTAGCTGATGAATCTAAAGCATTATCAACTTTTGAAAATATATTAGATGAATATAACAGCAAAGATCTATTTTCTAGATCTATGGCAAATTCTTTGGCATCTATTTTTATTATCAATATCTTAAGGGCTAACGAAGATAAACTTGCGGTTCAACACGATAGGAAAATCAACCACCAAATTGATTATGTCAAGTCATACATTGATAGCAACTACGCTGAAGATATTAAGTTAGAACAATTATCTACCATGGCTTACATGAACAAGTTTCATTTAATATCTGAGTTTAAACAAGCGTATAGGGTCACCCCTATCGAATATTTAATATTAAAAAGAATAGAGATATCTAAAAACTTACTGATTTCAACAAATCATTCCATGGAAGAAATATCAACCATAGTAGGTTTCAATTCTCAGTCTTATTTTAACCAAGTTTTCAAGAAAAAAACCATGCAAACACCATCGCAATTTAGAAAAAAACATAGGCTATAAGAAAAAATCGTTTCATTTTACTTAGATAAAGATTAAATGAAACGATTTTTATTTACAACTTATTCCATTTTTTTAGGTAATTCTTGTAGAAATCCATATTCTGAACAGTTTCTAATATCCCCTTGTAATTACCTTCTTTATCCCATACTCCATAATATGTTACTGTATAATCACTTCCACCTATATCTCTAATTACAACGACCTTATCTCGGGCACCAGATTTTAAGTCTCCAATAATCTTTTTTACTTTTGGTAATGCTTGAGGCGGATGACATGAATATACATTCCTTCCTAGGGAAGACTTAGGCCTTTTAAAGATTTTGTTTTCCTTAGGATTATTATAATAAGAATTGATATCTTTTTCATCTACATAAGTTATCTCAATTTCTAAAGTATCAAGCATTGCTTCAAGTTGATCAACTCTCATTTTCCCTTTTGAAAAATGTATATACTTATCATCTTTGTCAGAAATTTCTTCTGGCAATTCATTATCACTGTTTTTTATATCTTGATCATACTCTTGCAAGTCAGTATATATATTTGAATAATCTTCATCAGATAAATTATCTTCTAGGAGAGGATATAGTATATTTTCCTCTTTATATGTCATTTCTTCTGCTCTTATTATAGTTTCCTCTAAGAAGTCTTTGTCATTCTTTTTGAGTGCCTTTTTTATATTTCTTAAAATTTCATAGTCAACGCCCCACATAACTTCTGATGGACCTGATTTATTATATTTTGACTCTAATAGAGGATATATTAGATCACCCTTTTTTCTATAGTGATTATTTAGAAGCTTTTGTAATTCTTCCAAGGGATTTTCGCAAATTTCTCCATCAAAATATGCTTTTGTTTTTGCAATTAGATCTTTAATCTCATTATTTTCATTTTGGAATAGATTAAGTACTGGATTGTCATACAATATTTTTTCCTCTTCTGCAATAGTCATGCCATGAAATAAGGCAGAGTGGACATCACATAATTTTCTTACCTCTTGCTTATCCATTCCTTCATCTAATAGTGATTCTTCTGCATCCATTATTTCTGAGGAAGAGACACCATCAAAGTTCTCTTTAAAATCTTTTCTTACTGACTCAAGATCTTCACCATCTGACAATCTTTTTATATAAGATTTAATTTTTGCTTTTCTATCTATAATTTCTTTATCAAAAGATGAATCTTCAAGTTCATAACCAAGTGCTTCTAATTTTGAATATATATCCTTTATTCCTAATATCTTAGCACCTCTTTTTATTGACATTTTAGATGCCATTTTTTTAATCATTAAAGGATTGTCTAGGCCGACAAATCCAAGCTCCAATAATTCATCTTTCAACTTAGGATTTTTACTTATTAAACTTTCCAAATTTTCATTAATATCTAATTTCATATTATCACCTTCCACAATAAGTGTATCATAAATGATTATCATTATCAGTAACATATGTTACAAATATAAAAACTGTAGCAAAACGTAAGTTTCACTACAGTTTATATTAGTAATCTACACCATCGGAATATTCACTAGAAGCATTCCAAATTAAGTATTCATTTTGTCCTTTGTCATAAATAGCATCTATTTGAGCTTGTACTGCTTCTCCATCATATTCCATCCAGTTGCCTTCTCCAATCCAACTGGCTGTGAAGTCTTGGATCCATGGACGAGATACAGGTGGGTGCTCAAGCGCTCCCAATACCTCTTGCTCTGCTTCTAGATACTTATAAACCAGATTGTATGGTTCTAGGTCAGGTTTTTCTATGTCAAATGACCATTTACCCCAGTGGGATGGATAAATCATTGATGAGATAGCATCAGTTTGATTAGCCATCTGATCAAAATCCTGGCCTATACCCTCAGCTCTTCTTACTTGGAGGGCGTATCCAAACACATCTATTGACATCGGTGTGCCATAGCTTTGTAGCTCTTCACGAGCTCTTTGTACAAATCCTGTTATAGCTGCAACCCTTTTTTCTCCTTCTTCCATGTCGTCCGTATCTTCATATTCACCTCTGGAATAAGAAAGAGTATCGCCAAAGGTTTCAAATCCTTCGGCAAATCTCACGTAGTCAAACTGAATTTCATCAAATCCAGCTTCTGCAGCAAGCTTTGCAATTTTGATATCATAATCTTGAACTTCCTTTAAGAAAGGATTCATAAAAGCTTCACCATGACCATTCTTCCAAAAACTTCCATCATCTAAGGTAAATCCCCAGTCTGGGTGTCTTTCTGTTATGATACTATCTTTAAAAGTGGTGACCCTACCTATTACATATATATCTCTAGAATGCATTTCTTCTAAGAAGGCCTCGGGATCTATTATATCAATCTTAGAGTATTTTATATCTTCATCATCAGTATCAAAATTCATGGTGACATTGCCCCAATCGTCTTTGATATCAACAACAACTGCATTTAATCTTGTACTATCTAGTTTTTCTATAATCTTATTGTATAGTTCTGGATTATTTACACTATAAGAGTTTAAGTATAAACCCTTAACTCCATCTTCTGGATAATATTTTGATTTTTTGGCTTTTAGATCGTGCATACGTGAAGTGTCATAGTCCATATTGTAATCATCTGGTGTGACACCCACTTCATAAGGTTTACCTACTTCTCTTTCGACAGCCTCATTGATTAGACCGCCAGAGTTAGTAGAATCTTCTTCACTTTTAGCTTGATTTGTCTTACTTTCGCCAGTCTTTTCTAGACTATCACTAATCTCTTTATTTTCAGTAATATTTTCTTTGGTATTACTATTAGTGCAAGAAGATAGACCTAGGATAATGGCAAAAACAAGGGATAAAATCCACTTATTTTTTTTCATAAGCACTCCTTAATAAATAAAGAGCGAGCAAAATGCCCACTCTTTGCTATTTTTAAAATGAGGAAATCATCCTCTCTATGCACCTTTCGGTGTTCTGCGAAAATCGCAACTATTGTTGCTCTCCGTGCTTTCGCGCACTACTTTTCGGCATAAATGACCTAATTCAATGGTCATTTATGTGCTTAGTTCTCTGGGTTGAAATAAGCCCGTCTGGCTAAGGGAAGACCCTCCATGGAATGGTTGTACGTAGTACAAAGCCTGTCCGGCTAGAGGAGGACCTTCGCATCTTCGCTTATCTCAGAGATGACAAATGCTTGCATTTGTCACCCAAGATGATGATTCCCTCTCGATGACCACTTCGTGGTTCCACGAAAATCGCAACTATAGTTGCTCTCCGTGCTTTCGCACTACTTTTCGGCATAAATGGCCAAAATCAATGGTCATTTATGTGCTTAGTTCTGCGGATTCGCTTGCTAATTCTTAGCTAAAGCTTACCTCGCAGATGTAAAATCCTTAGGATTTTCCACCCAAGATGATGGGACTACTTTATAACCTTTGTTACTACACCTGATGCTACTGTTCTTCCACCTTCACGTACTGCGAATCTTAGGCCTTCTTCTAGGGCTATTGGTTTTTGTAGGCTGATTTTGAATGTTGCGTTGTCTCCTGGCATTACCATTTCTACGCCTTCTTCTAGTTGGATGTCGCCTGTTACGTCTGTTGTTCTGAAGAAGAATTGTGGTCTGTATCCACTGAAGAATGGTGTGTGACGGCCACCTTCTTCTTTGGTTAGTACGTATACTTGGCCTTCGAATTCTGTGTGTGGGTGTACGCTGTCTGGTTTTGCTAGTACTTGACCTCTTGAGATTTCGTCTCTTTGTACGCCTCTTAGTAGGATTCCTACGTTGTC
>CABTWT010000007.1 GCA_902488555.1 uncultured Anaerococcus sp. | reverse complement strand
ACTTTAGGGATAATAGTTGTAAATGGTGGAATAAGAGGGATGCGTACAAATTTCAACCTTAGGGGTGAGGGACTAATCCTCTTATCAACGTTTTTCAATGCCCTATCTTCGGTTTATGTAAGGAAAAATGGCAAGAATCAAAATGAGTACTTGGTTACAGCAAGCCAATTTATCATAGGGTCCATACCCCTAATCATTATAGGGAAAATCCTCTATCCTCAAGGCTTGGACTTTACCCCTAAAGCGGGTCTCTTATTAGTATATGGAGCCTTTATTTCGGCAACGGCATATGTGATCTGGAATACAGTCCTTAAATATCACTCTGCTAATGAAATGGGTATGTACAAATTATTTATTCCAATATTTGGATCGATACTCTCTGTATTAATACTTGGAGAATCTTTTACAAGAAATTTGTTTATAGGACTAGTCCTAGTTATACTAGGTTCCTTGGTTTTGAATGTAGACTTTAAAAAAAATTAGAAAGAATTAAAAAAAGTTGCAGTCTTATAAAGTTCTGCAACATTTTTTATTATAGTATAAAATCATCAAGTTTTACAAAAACTGGCAATCCGTTTTTGTATTTTTGATTTACTTCACCTTCAATTAATGGCAAGACGTAGTTTACTATTTTTTCATAAAGGATATTTTTGTCTTTAATCCAGTCTTGTGGGATTTTCTTTTCTAGATTGGCTATTTCCTCTGGTCTAACTTCTGTGTATGTGACCTTGTATTGGTCAGCATCTTCTCTTACTAGTATTGGAATGAGATTTGTTTTGTCTTTTGATAGCTTTGCTGCCTTGTAGCCGAGCTCGTAGGCTTCTTTGGCATCGGTTTTACTTATTGTGGTATTTGTCCTTTGAAGAATGGATAATTCTACTGCACGGGATTTGATTTGAAGGTCACTTCTTATGATATCGGCAAGTCTTTGGCCAACTCCTGCTACTATTTTGTGGTTAAAACCATCATCGGTATTTGAAAACATAGGCTTATCGAGAAGTCTTTCCCTATCCCTGAAGCCTTCTGCAAGAGCAACTATGAGGTTGTTTTCACTTTTTAGAGCTTTTTTGATTTCTTCTATTACTTCATCTAAGGACTTATTATCTTCTGGAAGATACAATAGGTTTATAACATCTTTTCCTGCTTGGTGGTTGGAAAGAAGAGATGAAGCTGCAAGCCAACCAGCATTTCTTCCCATAATTTCCACAAAAGTAACGGACTTAAGATTATAGATATCCACATCAGTTCTTAGGGTTAAGAGACTTTGGTTGATGAACTTTGCAGCAGATCCAAATCCAGGGGAGTGGTCCATCTGGCATAGGTCGTTGTCTATAGTCTTTGGACAACCAATCACATTTATGCCAGAAATATTGTTACAGTCCATGTAGGAATTTAGCTTCATAACGGTATCCATAGAGTCGTTGCCACCTATGTAAACAAGACTTGTGATTTCAAGTTCTTCTAGGGTTTGAAATATTTGCTTGTAATTCCCATCTTCCATATCATCTGAAAGCTTGAACCTACAAGACCCAAGGATTGATGAAGGGCGAGCCATGAGCTTTTCGCTTATTTTATTTCTTATAAAACTATCCTTATCAACTTCCCTGTAATTTCCAGATATAATACCTTCGATTCCATTTAAGGAAAGGTAGATGTGGTCAAAGCCGTTTTCAATATAGGCAGAAATGGCTCCAGCAAGGGACGAATTTATAACGCTTGTTGGTCCACCGGATTGGGCTATTATGGCATTCATTAATTTTCCTCTTTCTTTAAGACAAATTTTTCTAAGTAATCAGCTATTCCATCTTCATCATTGGATAAGGTCACATAATCGGCTGCTTCAAGCATGGCTTTTGAACCATTTGCCATGACAACTCCAACTCCTGCAGCTTCAATCATGGATAAATCATTGTCCTCATCACCAAAGGCAATGACATCTTCCATAGCAATGTCGTAATATTTGGCTATTTCCTTTAGACTCTCGCCCTTGCTGACTCCCTTTGGCATAACTTCATAATAGTATGGAGTTGACTTTACCAGGGTGAATTTGTCAGAAAATTTATCATGGATTTTATTTAGTGGCTCAGATATTTTGTCAGGATGGCAGGCAAATAAAACATTGTTTGGCCTAAAGTCTACATTATAGCTAAGGTCTGGATCATAGATTAATTCCATATCGTTCTTGCTTTGAGTGTCTTCCAAGCGGTAGGTATCCATAGAATTGGTATAACATTTTCCATCATAGTATATGGTGTAATTCATATCATCAAGGTCTTCAGAAAATTCTAAAAGCTCTTTCATATCATCTAGATCCAAAGTATGATTTATGATAATTTCCATACTTTCATAATTTGTGATTCTAGCGCCATTGTAGTTTGAAAGCAAACCGTCGTATTCATCTAATTTAAGCATTTTTGCATATTGAAAAACACCCTTTGGGTCCCTGCCGGAAGCAATAACTACTATATTTCCTTCTTTGAGAGCATCTTCCAGAGCTTTTTTTGTTCTATCTGTAATCTCTCCTTGGCTATTTAGAAGCGTTCCATCAATGTCAAGTGCAATGATTTTTGCCATAATCCCTCCTTTTATCTTTCAATAGATAATATACAAAATATTAGTAGATTTTCAAATATCTATAAAATTGTAAAATTTTGGTAAATTTTTGGTAAAAATTATAAAGTGGAAACGTTATACCTACCTTATAAACTTGGCAAGTGGAAAATAATAGGTGGAACTTTTTATTCTTATATATTATAATCAAGTTTAGAAAAATACCTAAAATTTGCAAACTAAGAACTAAAGATACTGTAATTTGAAAGGTGGTCTTATAGTGCTTGCTCAAAGATTTAAAAGACGCGTTAAAGTCAGCGTATTTATTGAAAGATTATATTATTTTATGGCAATATCAATCATGCACCTTATAAGCCTTGTTATTGGTTTGTTTTTCTTAAGCCATATAGGGTCTTTGGAAACATCCTACCAAGTGATAGATAAGATGTACCAAGCCACATACAGGGAAAAAGTAAGGATTTTCAAAACTTATATTTCTAATTTCAAAGTTAATTTTAAAAAGACCTATCTTCGCTCTATAGGCACGACTGCCCTTATTTTTATTGGCTTTGTCGATATCATATATTTCTATATGATTGACACTCCTATTCATACTGGTGCTTTTTACATCGGTATTATTTTATATTTTATTTATATTCACACACTACTACTGTCTTCATTTTTGGATACCAAGTATGATTTGTCCAAAAAAGAGCTTATTAAAAATTCTGTTTCAATAATTATTGTAAATATTGTAGATTTTCTATTAATGACTATAGTTATAGGCATTGTTGGCTATGCCCTATACAAATTTGCCTTTATCCTTATTTTGATATTATTTCCAGGCATAGTTTTGGAATTTACCTACTATTATTACAAAAATATTTTAGCTAAGAGATCTATTACAAATATGATTTTTAACGTAGAAAGAAGGTCAGAATAATATGACTAACTATATTGAAAATGACAATTTGCTATTTTTTGAAGGAAACTTTGGTAAGCATTATTTGAAAAGAGACTTTTATAAGTACAAAGAAAAAGATTTTGATTTTGAAGATAGGAAGAAATTCCTTTACAAAAATGACTATTACATGGGCCAATATGTAATAGTAAACAAGTCAACTACTCCTATTGCTATTGAAATAGAAGTAAGCGATTTGATCTGTGGGTCAAATACTATAAAAAAGGAAAATATAGAGATTAGATTTACCAAGGATACCCTATGTTCTGTAGGTGTTGGCTATGAATGGGGAGTTTTGCCAGATTTTCCAAAGGAAAATATCCCAGATATATTGGATTACACTAAGAAAACAGACCTTGAAGAAAACAGCTTGAGAGGATTTTATATCTTTATAAAATCAGATGCTAAGCCAGGAATTTATAAGGGCGACATAAGTATTAAAGGAACTAATCTTAGTCTCCCAATAGAAGTTGAAGTAATAGACCTAGAAGCCGATAAAAATGACTTTGCTATAAACCTCTGGCAGTATCCTTTTACAGTGGCTAGATACTATGGGATTTCCGATGACGAACTTTTTAAAGAAAAACATCTAGACATATTAAGAGAACACCTAAGAGTTTATAAGTCTATTGGTGGCAATTCCATCACTACAACCATTGTAGATGACCCTTGGTACCAGCAGACCTATGACAAATATCCATCCATGGTAAGAGAAATTACCAAAGATGGGGAAGTTACTTATGACTTCACCTATTTTGACACTTACGTAGACTTGGCTCTTGAGGAAGGCATAGATGAGCAGATTATGGCTTTTTCCTTGGCTGATTGGTATGAAAATGACAGAAAAGATGAGGGATTGGTTTTAGGGCTCAAGCCAGGAAGTAAAGAATGGGAAGAGTATTGGGATTATTTCTTGGATATCTTTATAGACCATTTGGATTTAAAGGGATACTTTGACATCACCTATATAGCAGTAGACGAGAGAAGCCCAGACATATTAGAAGCAGTCCTAAATGTTTTATCCAAACATAAAAACAAGGACGGCAAGACTCTAAAAATCGCCAGTCAATTGGGATATAAGCCTGGTTATGTAGATATATACGATAGGCTTGATGATATATCTTTTGGCTTTGTAGATATTAACGATGAAAACAAGGCTTATATAGACAAACGTGGGGACAAACTTACGACAATCTATACTTGTACAGGTATGTATCCAAATTCTTTTGCCAGATCTATGCCAATTGAAAGTGATTGGACTATCCTTTATGCAAATTCTATAAATGCAAATGGATATTTGAGATGGGCTCTGGATGCTTGGGTCAAAGAACCACTAGAAGATACCAGCCATTGGTGGTGGGAAGCAGGAGATACATTTTTGATCTATCCTGCAGATAAAGATCAGAAAGTTAAAAAGCCACGCACATCACCAAGATTTGAACATTTAAGATATGCAAGGACTATGCTAGGTAAGATTAACTACCTAGTAGAAAACTTGGATGAAGATGACAAAAATGAATTTATTTCAAAAGTTAAAGCTATGAATCCAAAAGCCTATATAACTACTTCTATGAATACAAAAGAAGCTGACGAAAAGGTTAGAGACGACCTATACAACGAAGTTATAGATATTTATAATGCTATTTATGAATATAGCAAGAAGCTAGACTTATGATTGAAACTAGACAAAAAGAAATATTTGATTACTTGTCTGCTGATGATTCCTACCATACTTCTGAAGAAATAGGATCAGCCCTGGAGATTTCTCCTAGCACAGTCAAAAAAGAAATAGCCTATCTTAACAGCTTGATTGAAGAAAATGGTGCAAAGATTAAATCTACCAAGGGTAAGGGCTACAAATTTAAAGTTATAGATGATAAATCATTCACAGAGTTTTTGAAAAATGATTGGCGAAGATACGCTTATTACCATTCAATCAATAGCTCGGTAGATTTTAGGATAGAAAATATCATCAAGCTATTCCTCTTCTCAGATACTTACATCAGGCAACAGGATATAGCAGAGAAATTTCACCTAAGCTTATCTCAAGTAAACAAAGACATCAAGAAAATAAAAAAGATACTAGAAAAATACAACTTGTCCCTATCAAGCAAACCCCACTATGGTATGAAAATCATCGGTGATGAAAAAGACATAAGAATTGCCATAAAAAATGAAATAGGAGAAGAATCATATATCTTTGATATAGACAAGGATAGAAAGATTTTAAATACCATAGAAGAAGTGGTAGAAGAGCTAAACTTTAACCCAGTATTTAACATGCCCTATGTCGAGGTCAAAAACCTCACCATTCACATATACATTGCCATACTAAGGATTAACCAAGGCATTACTATAAACCTTTCCAACGCTCTTGAAAACAAAGTAATCCTATACGATGAATTTGAATTTGCTAAAAAGATTGTAGAAGAGCTGAATCAAAGGCTAGATATAATGATTCCTCAAGATGAAATCCACTACATTGCCATGCACCTTATAAGCAAAAATAGGATTGGTGATATAGAAAAAATTTCTCTTGAGATAACAGAGCTTACCGAAGAGATGCTAGAAGAAATATATAAGGTCAGCAAATATGACTTTAGAGGGGATATAGATTTGTATCTGTCCCTAAGTCAGCACTTGGCAGCTTTGCTAGAGCGTATGAAATATGGTTTTGAGATGAAAAATCCTATTCTTGATGATATTAAATCTCGAGGCATAGCCTACCATCTGGCAACTATTGGCATAAGTGTCATCAATAACAAATACAATACAATCATCAAAGAAGATGAGATTGGCTATATTGCCCTACATCTATTAGCATCAATGGAAGACAAATCATCTTCAAAAAAGAATATTTTGATAGTTTGTGGGTCTGGCAAGGCCAGTGCAAGACTTCTTAGAGCTCAGATTGAAGATAAGTTCCAAGGGGCCTACAACAAACTAGATACATTAGATATTACAAGGATTAAGAATGAATCGGTAGAAGGTTATGATATTATAATTTCTTCAGTTGACCTCAATATAGAAACAGACATACCAATTGTCTATGTAGATATACTTTTAAAACAAAGAGATTATATGAATATCAACAAGGCATTTGACCAGGAAGAACTAGCAGAAATTTATAGTATTTTTGAAAACTCTATATTCATTCACACAGATCAGATAGATGATTTTGACAGTGCTATAGACTTGCTAGCCAAAACTATTAGCCAAAAAACAGGACTTGATAAGTCTCATATAAAAGATCAATTGATAAAAAGAGAAGAGCTTAACTCGACTGGTATTGGGAAAATTGCTATACCCCATATGATGGAACAGATTGAGTGCCATACTTTTTCTGTAGTTGTTGTAAGCGATAAGCCAATCAAGTGGAAAAATGGGGAAAAAATCCAAATAATGTATTCCTTGATAGTCGGCAATAGTGAAGAAGACTTGAAACTATACTATAAAAAATTGGGGAGGTTTTTGGGAGAAGAAAAGTTAGTTGACGAAGCTATAAAAAGTAAAAATATGCTGGAATTTTGCGAAATATTTATGAAAGGATAATTATGGACAAACTAAAAATTGCTATAGCTGGTGCAGGTAGTGGTTACACACCTGGCATAATCTTATCAATACTAAACCACGATGATTTGGACGTATCTGAAATCAGACTTTATGACAACGACCAAGTTAGAAACGATGATATGGCCCTTATTATAGATTTTGTAATCAAAAAACGAGGCTATGATGTAAAGATTATAAAAACGGAAGACCCAAAAGAAGCCTTTACTGGCATCGACTTCGTATTTAGCCAAATTCGAGTTGGCAAAATAGAAATGCGTGAAAAGGATGAAAAGATCCCACTTAAATACGGTCTAGTTGGCCAAGAAACTTGTGGTCTTGGTGGCTTTGCCTATGCCTTAAGGTCAATGGGTGGATTCTTAGAGCTTGTTGGATTTATCCAAGAGTATGCTCCAGATGCATGGATATTAAACTACACCAATCCTGAATCTGTCATATCAGAATCTGTAAGAAGAAAATTCCCAGATGCTAAGATAATCAATGCTTGTGATATGACAATAGGCATAGAAGATATGATTTGCAAGTCATTTGACTATGATAGAAAAAATTGGATCCAAACATATTACGGACTCAACCACTTTGGCTGGTACAAGGAAATCTATGATACAAAATTACAAAGAGATGTGATGCCAGAGATAATCCAAAAGATTATAAATGAAGGATTCGATGTATCTGAAGAAGATCCAGATTGGGCAAAGACATGGATATCCTACAGCCACCTTGTGGAAATGTTCCCTGATAGATTGCCAAACAACTATCTAGAATATTACTTGTTCCCAAATATGATTGTAGATTCAGCAGACATAAATTATACCCGTGCCAATCAAATTATGGATGGCAGATATAAGAAAATCAAAGAAGTATCGACTGCTATAAGAAATAATCCAGACCTAGAAGAGATTGACTATGATGCAACCTCTCACGGCCAATATATAGTAGACATTGCTGCAAGTATTCTCCATGACAAAAATGACAGATTTATGCTAATAGTTCCAAACAAGGGAGCTATTCCAAATCTTAGAGATGATGCAGTTGTAGAAGTTCCTTGCTATGTCAATGCTAGGGGAGCTGAGCCAATCAGCCTAAGGGAAGATATACCAGATTTCCATAAGGGACTTATGGAAGCCCAAGTAGCAGCAGAAAAACTCTTGGTAGATGCTTTCTTTGAACATTCATATTATAAAGCCCTCCAAGCCTTTGCTCTAAACCAATCAGTTCCAAATGCTGATGTTGCCAAGAAAGTTTTGGATGAACTAATCATAGCAAACGAAGGCTACTGGCCAGAGCTAAAATAATGAAAAGGGAGATTATTAGCCCAAAAGCTGAAGGCAAACTCCTAGAGCTTGCAGGCAAAGTTGAGATGAATCCTTACTTGCAGGCTATCAAAGGAGTGTCAAAAAACCTCCTTGCCCTTACTGTTGTTGGATCCATCCTAGCCTTAGTAGCTAAGAATTACTTGGTTGATTTAACCGGTATAAGTGTTGGTCTAATAGGGATTGTCTTTATCATAAATTTGAATGCTGAGATAAATATAATTTTGGGAAATGAAGCAAACAAATACCTACTAATAAATTTACTTGCCATAATAGCCCTCCTATTTGGCAAAAGTGAATTTGACCTAAGTAAGCTTGGTACAATGGGAATAATTTTAAGTCTAATATTTGTGCCTATCAATATAAAGTTTGCAAGAAAACTCGAAAGTCTTCTCGATCAAATTCTTGGAGAGAAAATCCCTTTTGGGGCAAAAGAAAGTCTCATAGAAGTATTGGCCCTCATAATTATTGGCCTTATTTATACAATGCTCTCATATTTATCGGTAAAAATATTTGCTATGTCCCTGGCATCTGCCATATTTTTCATAGTAAATCCAGTGCTAAACATTTTTGACCAACCGCTAGTGCTTGGGATTTTGGTTTTTATTATACAAATATATTGGTATTTAGGAGTTCATGGAGATTCTATAGTAGATCCCGTCATACTTCCCTTAGCCATAAGAAACATCAACGAAAACATAATAAATTGGTCCAGAGGTCTTGAACTTGACCATATATTTACAGAGACATTCTTGAGTAACTTCTTGCTGCTATCAGGATCAGGCCTAACTATTGGACTTATAATTATACTTTTGATAAAGAAAGAAAATCCTTTCTATGAACTTGGGCAAATAAGCATAAAACCAGCCCTTCTGGGGATTAACGAAAATATAGTCTTTGGCATACCTCTTACAAAAAACAAAGACTTTTTCATACCCTTTGTTCTAGGCCCATCCCTTGTGGCAATCCTAGTAAGTCTAGCCTTCAAATATGGATACATAGGAAAGGCGATAATACAACCAGTTGGCGGTTTGCCATTTTTCTTGCAAGGATTTTTGATGAATTTGTCCCTAAAATCCATACTTGCTCAACTTGTAATTATAGGCCTTGCTACTTTGATGTACAGTCCTTTTGCCTACAAGCTAATCAAAGAAAATAATAATTAAAGGAGTAGCCATTATGGCTTTAGATGAAAAACAATATGAAGATATCTTTGGCATGATTATTTTGGCCGGAGATGCCAGAGCTTATGCAAGCGAAGCATCAAATCTGGCTGATGACTATGATTTTAAATCTGCTGAAGAAAAACTTAAACAAGCTCGTGAAAAACTCGTAGAAGCCCACAATATTCAAACATCATTTATGAATAAGGAGGCTAGCGGAGAAGGCACAGAAATAAATATATTTTTAGTCCATGCCCAAGACCATTTTTCTATGGCAAGCATGGCCATTGAATTTGCTGAAAAACTTATTAGAGTTTATAAAAAAATACAAGGAGGTGAGAATATTTGAAAAAAGCTTTGATAATTTGTAACGCAGGAATGAGTTCATCACTCATGGCTGATAAGACCAGTGCTTATTTTAAGGACAATGGCAAGGCTATAGAAGTTGATGCCACAACAGTGATGAAGGCAGACAATTCTATAGAAGATGGATCATATGACCTATACTTAGTCAGCCCACAGATGAAACTTCATTTCGATAAACTAAAAGATTTAGCCGAAAAGAACAATAGAGATATTTTACAAATTCCAGCTGATTGCTATACTCCTATTAAAACAGGAATTGAAAAACTAGCTGATTTGATAGAAGAGGCAATCGGATAGGAAGGATGCTATGAAAGAGATACGATTAGAACATATTTACAAAGATTATATTCCAGGAACTCATGTTGTTAAAGACTTCAACCTTACTATCAATGAGGGAGAATTCATAGTATTAGTTGGACCATCAGGTTGTGGCAAGTCCACTCTTCTTCGTATGATAGCAGGACTAGAAGATATCACAGCTGGTAAACTTTATTTTGATGGCGAACTTATGAATGATGTCCATCCTAAGGATAGGGACATAGCCATGGTATTTCAAAACTATGCCCTATATCCACAGATGACAGTAGCAGAAAATATGGGTTTTGGTCTAAAGATGCAAAAAGTTCCACAAAAGGAAATTGACGAAAGGGTAGAAAAAACTTCCAAGGTCATTGGACTAGAAGATTACCTTGATAGACTTCCAAAAGAACTATCTGGTGGACAAAGACAAAGGGTTGCCCTAGGCCGTGCAATTTCTAGAAATCCAAAGGTCTTCCTCATGGATGAGCCACTAAGTAACCTTGATGCTAAACTAAGGGTTCAAACAAGGTCTGAGATATCAAATATATCCAAACAATTGGACAATACAACAATTTATGTAACCCACGACCAAGTAGAGGCCATGACTATGGCAGATAGGATTGTCTTATTAAGAGATGGAGTAATCCAACAAGTAAGTTCTCCACGTGAGATTTACTTATATCCAGTAAACAAATTCGTTGCTGGTTTTATGGGTTCACCTGCTATGAACTTTTTTGATGTAAAAGTTACAAATGAAGGCCTAGTTCACGGTAAAACCCTAATAAAAGCGCCAAAAGAAGTCATTGACTATCTAATGACTACAGACTACGCTGGCAAAAACATAAGTCTAGGTATCAGGCCGGAAAATATATTCTTGGATAAAGAAATTGACCATAATTCTGACAGATACTCACCAATAGATATAGAAATAAAGGTTGCAGAACTACTTGGTTCTGAAACACTCTTACACTTTGACCTAGAAGATAAGCCAATCATTGCAAAAATCATAAGTCTTGAAAACTTTAAAAGAGGTCAACATATAAAACTTGCAATAGATTTTGACTTTGCACATTTCTTTGACGGTGAAAGTGAAGAAAGAATTGATATACCAAACCACGGAGCTTACAGAAATATTATATAGATAAATTTTGTAAAGAAAGGAGGTAAAGATGGATAGTAGCAATACTAATAATTTAGGTGGCACAGTCAACCCTGAAGGTGCTTTGGCCATGAGTGAAGCTGGCGACGAGATCAAAAACAAAGCTAATGCTAATAGTGATCCAGATCATGATCCTAACTTTCATCCTAATAAGAGAAGTTTTAAACAAGAATTTAATAGGTACAAAACATTTTACTTTATGCTAGTGCCTGCTATACTCTTCTTTTTGATATTTTCCTATTGGCCAATGACAGGAAACTTACTAGCCTTTAGAGAGTTTTCTTTCAATTCTGGCATGTATGGCAAGGGATGGGTAGGCCTAAAGTACTTTAGAGAATTCTTCACTGCTCGTGAAACTCCAATGTATATAAAAAACACATTGATAATATCAGCCCTAAAGATGTTTGTCTACCTACCATTCCCAATAATAATGGCCATGATTTTTAATGAAATCGGTAACAAGAGAGCAAGATCTGCTTTCCAAAGTATATCTTACTTGCCATATTTCATATCATGGGTTGTTGTAGTCGGTATGTTAAATAAGCTCTTTGCTCCAAACACAGGTCTAATAAACATATTCTTAAGGCAAACTGGGTTAACGGACGGGTCGAGATTCTTTATGATGGAAGAGTCGTTTTTCTACCCGGCAGTTCTTTGGAGCCACACTTGGAAGAATATTGGCTGGGACTCAATAATTTATTATGCAGCCATCATGGGCATATCACCGTCACTTTATGAGGCGGCTGCCATAGATGGAGCTAACCGTCTAAAGCAAACTAGGTATGTAACCTTGCCGGGTATAACCAGAACTATAGTGTTATTATTTATAATATCTCTAGGTGGCATACTTGCGGCAGGATTTGACCAAATTTATTTGATGCAAAATCCAGGCAACTATCAAGCATCAGAAATCATTGACACCTATATAGTAAAAACTGGTCTAGAAAAAGCAAGATATGGCCCTGCAACAGCAGTAGGATTAATACAAGGTCTGGCAGGACTAATACTTACAGCGATAGTAAACAAAGTTGCAGACAAAATTGGCGATAACGCCCTATGGTAAAAATTGAAATCAAGGAGAAAAAATGAATTTCACATTTAAAAAATTATCAATACTAGCATTGTCACTTACAATGCTGCTTTCATCTTGTGGAAACAAAGATAATTCAGCAAACAAAGAAGCTTCTGGTACAAAAACAGAAACAAGTGAACAAACAGATAAGCCAGATACATGGATAGCTGATAGGGAAATTGACCTATTAGTATTCCAAGAAGGTTCAGACGTTGGTGAAGGAACAATGAGTCCAGAAATCGCTGACTATATCAAAGAAAAAACAGGTGTAACCCTAAATATCCAAGCAGTAACAACAGACAATGCTTATGAAGCTTTAGCAGCAGGACTTGCTTCTGGAGACTTACCAGATGCTATAGCTTACTACCTAAACAACTCAGGTAGACCAGAATTCCCAATTCTGTTGAAAGCTGCTAATGAAGGCATGTTCCATGATATAGCTCCATATCTAAAAGAAGGCAAGACCTATGGTAAATACTTTGAAGAAGGATACCTACCAAGCGATACAAAAAGAAATATCATGATGAGAGATGATTGGGATGGAGCAACATACCTAGTTCATATGTCTATTCCAAGAAATCCTGCTGACCCAGACCCTAAATATGTAGGTGGTCTATACATCAGAAAAGATATAGCTGAAGACCTTGGTGTAGAAATGGATTCTATCCACACAGCAGAAGAGCTTGAAGAAGTCCTAAGAAAAATTCAAAAAGGTGACTTCAAAGATGTAAACGGCAACCCTGTAGTTCCACTTGGTCCAACAATTTGGGGTGGTTCAGATAGACCATGGCCATACAGAAACCTAATCTGGGAAGGTCAAGGCGCACAAAAAATCCTAAAAGATAAAGATGGCAATATCAAACACGAATGTATGACAGATTATGCAGAAAAACGTGTTGAACTTGTACGTCGTTGGTTAAAAGATGGACTAATGCATCCAGAATACTATACAATCGAAGAAAACAGAGCTCGTGAAGGAATCCTAAACCAAGGATATGGTATCATAGCAGATACTCACTCTAGAATGATAGAAATGCAAAATATGGCATATATACCACTAGGTGATCTAGAAAGAGCTGATGGAACAGACAATATGGTAGTCCCATATAAATCTGGTTATTCAGGTTGGGCTATACCATCAACAACAGAAAATCCAGAAGAAATTGTTAAATTTGCTGATTGGTTAGCAGGCCCAGAAGGTAAACTTCTATACTTCTACGGTCTTGAAGGCAAACATTATGACCTAGTAGATGGCAAACCAGTTCCTAAGAAAGAATTAGTTGAATTAATGGCTGAAGATCCAGATGCAGCTAAGAAAGAAGGATTTAGAGGCGTTGGAGCTTACTGGGGCGAACACTTTGCTTACACAGATATGGCTAACCTTGAAGACTTTGGCGAAACATCTTGGGGAGATGAATCTAGTGATAATGAAAACAACGCTGCTGTAAAATACATCGAAATGTATGACTTCGACAAAAAATACGAAGAAAAAACAGTAATCGACGGCTTGCACCCAGCTGCATACCTATATGAATTTGAAGGCGACGATGGCGGACTTGCGCAAGCTATGCAAGAATGGGATGAAGATATAGTAAAAGCTTACTATGCAACAAGCGAAGAAGAAGCTAATGCAATCATAGAAGAATCAAGAAGAAAACTAAAAGATGCGGGTATTGAGGACTTCTGCAAATTCTTAAAAGAGAAAGAAGATGAAGGAGACACAATATTCTATTAAGGAGTAAATGATGGATAAGGCAAAAAAATATATGCAATCTAGCACTTGGGCCCAGGTAATATTTTATATAATCTGTATAGCCCTATCGCTAGCTATCATATTACCTTTTCTCCATATATTGGCATTATCATTCAATGCCGGAACGGATTCTGCTCAGGGAGGAATAACATTCTTCCCTAGGGAATTCACCACTGAAAATATTGCTCAAGTATTTAAGCAAGACAACCTAATAAATGCATTTTTCATATCTGTATTTAGAACAGTACTAGGGACAGCTCTTGGTGTGTTTTTGATGTCTATGGCTGCTTGGGCACTTACAATTCCAGGGCTTCCAGGTAGGTCAAAGATAACATTTTTCATATTTTTCACTATGTTATTTGGTGGAGGAACAATACCATACTATCTAGTATTAAGTGAGCTTGGACTTACTAATACGATTTGGGTCTACATCTTCCCGTCCCTATATAGTGTTACCAATATCTTGCTCTTAAGGTCAGCCTTTATGCAGGTTCCAATGAGCTTGGTTGAAGCTGCACGTATAGATGGGATGAGTGAATTTAGGATATTTACAGACATGGTACTTCCAATGAGTAAGCCAACCCTTGCTACAGTAACACTATTTACTGCGGTAGGCCATTGGAATGACTGGTTTTCAGGATCATTTTATGTAAGAAATGCAAAACTAAAACCACTTGCAACAATCTTACAGGATATGTTGACCCGTCAACAAGGTCTATCAAATATCCTCCAAAAAAACTCTGGAGCAGCAGGATATCGTGCCCTAGAAAATGTTAAAATCACTGGAGAATCTTTACAAATGGCTACAATAATTGTAGTAATTCTCCCTATAGTTATATTCTATCCATTTATACAAAAATATTTTGTAAAGGGTATAACTATCGGATCTGTAAAGGAATAATATGGAAATAAAAGCAAATAAATTTAGAATACTTCAACTTACTGATACTCACTTTGGTAACTTGCCAGAAGCAGATGATGATATCAGAACCTATAAATTACTTGAAAAAATCATAGTAGATACCAAGCCTGACCTTATCATCCACACAGGTGATGTGATGTGGTCTGACGGGGTTAAAAACGCCGATGTAGTTTTCACTAATGTCATGAAATTTATAGACCAATTTGATATCCCTTTTGCTCTAACCTTTGGCAACCATGACACAGAAGAGATAGTAACAAGAGAAGATTTGAGAAATATTTATGAAAAAAACATCCGAAACAAACCGAAAAAATCGGATGTTTTTCTCACTGGAGATAGAGAATCTTACACCATAAACTTAGAGAAGGATGGAGAGCCTGTAACTGTCCTATATATGATAGACTCTGGCGAATTTGATAGATTTGGCTATGGTAAATACGATTGGGTATTGCCAGAACAAGTGGAATGGTTTAGGAAAGTATCAGATAAGTATAAGAAAAATGACGGCATCAAGAGAAATATCATATTCCAACACATACCACTTCCAGAATATAGGGATGTTGTTGATGACCTCTTAGATGGATACTGTGCCGAAGAAGACAAAACTATATCAGCGCCATTTATAAATACGGGCCTATATGCTAATATGGTCTTAAATGGAGAAACATGGGGCATTGTAGTGGGCCACGATCATGACAACAACTTTGATGCAGTAAAATATGATGTCCACCTAGCTTATGCCAACTCAAGTGGCTACCAAACTTATGGCGACTTGCCAAAGGGTGGAAGTCTCATTGAGATAGATCTAGATCCTTATCAGATTACAAAGACAAATGTTACTTATAGTGATATATAGGGGAACTAATGAATTCAATAATTAATGAAATTTTAGCAAATAAGAAATTTACAGATACTAGAATTGGAACTGATAGTCTTAGAGAATTTTCTAACGGTAACACTCTTCCATTGTTAGGAACCCCTCATGGCCTAAACTACTTTGCAGTCCAAACAGATGGCAGGAGTTCTTGGTTTTTCAATCCAAATGAGAGAGAATTCCAAGGATTCAGATTAACTCACCAACCGAGCCCTTGGATGGAAGATTTCTCTTATATGACAATCTTACCGTTTTCAAAGGATTTGGATACCGAGTATCAAAAGGTCTACTACGATACTGATAAATCTACTTTTAGACCAATGGTTAACAAGATAATCTATGAGTCAGGGGAAGAAGCCATAATAACAGCGGATGAAGAAGCAGCTATTATAAACTTTAAAGCTGATAGCGAGGTTTCCTTCAAAATAACAGGTCTTGGTATAGATTTTATAAAAAAAGATGGAAAAATTGTAGGAAAAGTTATCAACTATTCCGGTTGCGAAGATGAAGACTTTACCATGTATGTGGAAATTCGCCTAGATTGTGACTTTGAACTAGAAAATATTGAGGGATATTTTTATATCAAAACAAAGGCAAAAGAAGCTAATTTGAAACTTGCAACATCTTTCATATCAGAAGACCAAGCAAGCTTTAATTATGAGAAAGCTTGTGACGAAATCTCAGATATGCTAGCTTCTGCTGCTAATAAGTGGCAAGAATATCTTGATATATTTGATATAGAACTTACTAGAAAGTCAAGCCAATATGACCAATACGAGGTTTATGATAGAAAAGACCAAGTATCAATGTTCTATCATTGTGTCTATAGGTCTTTCCTATTTCCTACAAAATTCTATGAAATAGACAGAGATGGCAATGAAGTCCATTACAACACTCTAGCAAAAGAAGTAAGAAATGGGAAACTATACACCAATATTGGTTTTTGGGATGGTCAAAAGACCTTATTCCCACTTTTAAGCCTTGTTGCTACAAAGGACTATGAAGATATATTGGAGGGAGTATATAACTCTTATAAGGAAACAGGATTTCTTCCTAAGTGGTTATCTCCAGATGAGAGAGGGCTAATGCCTGGAACCCTTGTTGACAGTGTCATAGCTGATGCTATAACAAAGGATATTGGTAGCGATATTGCCGATGACTTACTAAAAGCTATGATAGATTCTTCAGAAAAAGAATCTGACGACCCTCACTATGGCAGATATGGTGCTTATGAATTTAGGGAAAATGGATATATTTCATCTGACAAAGACGAATCAGTAAACCAAACCCTAGACAACTGTTTGTCTGATTTTTCAATAGGAGTAGCTGCTAAAAAGCTTGGCTACGATGATTTGGCAGAAAAGTATCTAAATTATTCCCGTAATTGGACCAATCTTTTTGATCCAGATACTAAGTTCTTAGTAGAAAAAGATAAAGATGGTAAATTCAAAGAAAACTTCGATCCCTACGATTGGGGCTCACCTTACACCGAGGGTGGGGCTTATCAAAACTCTTACAATATGTATCATGATTTTGACAAACTAATAGAATTGTTTGGATCAAAAGAAGCTTTCAAAGAAAGACTAGATGAACTGGTAAATGCTGATTCTAATTTTAACATAGGCCACTATGATTGTGTTATTCATGAAATGCTAGAAGTTGAGACAGCACACTTTGGCCAAATAGGTATTTCCAACCAACCTAGTTTTCACTTGCCATACCTCTACCACTTTGTAGATAGACCTGATTTAAGTCAATATCTGGTGAAAAATCTCCTATTAAACTATTTCAGATACGACTTTAAAGGATATCCAGGTGATGAGGACAATGGATCAATGAGTGCTTGGTACATTCTTTCCGCCCTAGGTATATATCCAGTATGTCCTGGTACAAATGAATATATGCTAGGCATTGGCTTATTTGATAAGGTAAGTATAAAGCTTGCCAATGGCAATACGCTTAAGATACTCGTAGATGAGAACTACCATCATAAGAAATTTGTAGACACTATAAAAATAGATGGCAAAGTTATAGAAGAGAGGATAATCTCCCACGATGACTTTATAAATGCCAAAGAGATTGTTTATAGACTAAATATAATAGGAAAATAATAGAATCTCGGTTTTTCCGAGATTTTATTTGTATAGGACATGCATATGTACAAAGAAACAACACAATATATAGATAACAAAGGACTTATAAAATTTGATGATAATTGGAAGTTTTCTTTCGGACCTATAATTGGAGCAGAAAATCCAAATTTTGACCATTCTTCTTGGCAAGACATAGACTTGCCCCATGATTTTTCTATTGACCAAGCCTATTCCAAGGCAGGAGAAGCCCAGTCAGCCTACAAACTTGGAGGCATAGGCTGGTATAGGAAGTTTTTTAGGATAAAAGATATCAAAAATACTTTTCTTTATTTTGATGGCATATATTCTGATGCCTATATCTATATAAATGGAAAGTTTATCGGAGAACACCACTATGGCTATACTCCCTTTATAATTGACATTAGCTCTTATCTATATGAAGATAGGGAAAACTTGCTAGCTATCAGAGTCGAAAGCCATATACCAAATAGCCGCTGGTACTCTGGATCAGGTATATACAGGTCTGTATATGTATTAAATTATGATAATATCTATGTAGAGCCTTTTACTTTCAAAGTGGACAACTCCAATCTGCGCTATGATAAGCTAGACCTATCTTATAGATATAGGCTAAGAAATACGGAAACTAGGGAAATAAAACTAAAAGCTAGGATAACGGTTACAAATAAGAAAGACGAAAATGTTATCGGCTTTGATGAAAAGATTATACTTATCAAGGAAAATTCAAGCTTGGATATCAATGAGAGCTTTCCAATAGCTTATCCCAAACTGTGGGATGTCGATGATCCAAACTTATATGAAATCAAATTAAAAATAATTTCTGGCAAAAGCATCCTATACGAAAAAACTATTGACTATGGATTCTCATACTTTGACAAGAATCCGGACCTAGGATTTTTCCTAAATGGCAAGGCTACTAAGCTAAAGGCTGTATGTATGCACCATGACCAGGGAGCATTGGGCGCTTGCGATTACAAAGAATCCTTGTATAGGCAACTAAGCTTACTAAAGAAAATGGGAGCCAATGCAATAAGGATTACCCACAATCCAGGCTCTAGAAATCTTATTGACTTATGTAATAAGATGGGATTTTTGGTCATAGAAGAAATATTTGATGGATGGGTTTTGCCAAAGAACAATGACTACAATGATTATTCCCTATATTTTGACAAGAAAATATTAAGTGATTCCTTGTATATGGCCGATAAAAATATGACTTGGGCAGAGTACGACCTAAAGATGACTATCCACAGAGACTACAATGATCCATCTATATTTATGTATTCGCTGGCAAACGAAGTTTTGGGTGGAACATCATGGATTGGAGCAAGTGATTATCCTCAAATAGGGGATTTTCTTATCAAAAGCCTTAGGGAAATAGATCAAAAAAGATTAATAACCATAGGTGATAATGTACTAAGAGATTGGGATAACCCTATTTTTGTTGATATAGAAGATAATATCACAGAAAACAATGGCTTGGTTGGCATCAATTATGGAGAAGATGAGAGGCTTGATCAAATGCATGAGGACCATAAGGATTGGTGCTTGTGGGTATCTGAATCATCATCAGCCATCAATTCAAGGTCAGTCTATGATATAACTGAAAATAACGAAACTAAGGGCTTTGAGCTTACATCTTATGATGAGTCAAAGGTAGGCTGGGGGTCCTTGTCAAGTGAAGCCTGGTACAGGGTCATAAGCCGTGACTTTGTCATAGGAGAGGCCATTTGGACAGGCTTTGACTACCTAGGCGAGCCAACTCCTTGGAATGGAATGATCAGAGGAGATATATTTGGCTGGCCTGCACCTAAATCGTCATATTTTGGCATTATAGATACAGCGGGAATTCCAAAAGACAGATATTATTTCTATATGTCCCAGTGGTCAAAGGAAAATGTCCTCCACGTACTTCCATCCTGGAATAAAGATCAAGTTAAAATAATAGATGGTAAGGTTAGAGTAGATGTCTATTCCAATGCAAAAAAGATTGAATTATTCTTCAAAAACGAAAATAGTGAGAGCAAATCTTTGGGTGTCAAAACTTTTGACAAGCACACGACCAAGGCAGGACACTCCTACCAAACTGTAAGTGGAGAAAAAGGACATAAGTCACTTTATATGACTTGGTATGTACCCTATGAAGAAGGCACAATCTTTGCCAAAGCTTACGATGAAAATGGCAAAATTATAGAAGATACTATAGGAAGATCGGTCGTATCTACGACCAAAAAACCTTATAAATTAAAGGTGGAATTAGATAATAAATCTAATGATAAGCAAGGGCTGAATTACTTTGTAATTTCTATCTTGGATAAGAATAACAATCTAATAAGTAATGCAGATAATGAAATCAAAGTTGACCTATCAGATCCAGACACAAGTTTGCGCTTAGATAATGGCTGTCCTTATGATATGACAAGCTTTCTTACAAATAAGAAAAAGGCCTATGGAGGCAAGCTTCTTGCTATAACAAAAGCAAGCAATCTAAATAAACTTTCCATTAAAGTATCAGCAGATGGACTTGTTGGTGATTATATTGAAATAGATCTTTCAAAAAATTCATATAAGGCTACTTACGACTATCAGAAATATTACAATATCACTAGCAAGAATGATCTAAGGTTAAAGGATACAATCTATAGCTACAAAGATGATAAGAATATAAAGGTAGTCTGGGATAAAGAGATTAACTCTGCTGATGGACTTATTATAAATGGGACATTAGAAAATAATGACATTATCACAGTATATGTAAACTATATTGATGACATAATTGATATCTTAAATATCAACACAGCAATTTTTCCAAATGAAATGCCCAAATTACCAAAGCAAGTTCCATTAATTAGAAAAGATGGGAAGATTATCGCTTGTGGCTTAGAAGTTACTTGGGATGGTTTAAGGGAAGATGAGATCGAAAAAGAAGGATATTTGTCAAAGAATTATTATCTAAAATGGGAAGATAAAACATTTATAGGAAATTCCAATATAAGGATAAGAAAAGAAGATTATTACCCTGATACCTATATAGAAAATTTCACCATGGAAAAGAAAGTAGGAGATGATTTCATCTACTATGCCTACGACAACCAACAAACCATAGGCCATATTGAATTCATTGGTGGAAACAAAGATTGCTATCAAATATATGTGTCTGAATATGGTACAGGCGATAAGTGGGAAAGAGTAAAGGACTATGAGATAGAAAAAAGAGATTCTTCCATAATCTACAAATTCAATCATTTACTGGCAACATATGTCAAGATTGTCGGTAAAAATCTAGAAGATGAGAAAATAAAAATTTTATCTCTAAAATACATCTCTGAAATCAGTCCCTCCCTAGATATAGAGAAGATTATCATAAATGGCAAGGATTACTTATATGCAGATGATATAAAATTCGATGGTCAAATAAAATCCATAGATGTGCTAGCAAAGGACAATATATCCTATAATTATATAAAGGAAAGTGGGAAATTGATACTAGTTTCAGAAGATAATAAGAATATAAGAAGCCTTACTATAAAATATTAATGATTTATAGTAAGGGACTATATTAGATTACTTTGCAAATAGGGTATAAATGCAAGTAAAGGAATTTTGCAAAAAGTGGTCTTTGATAAATGTCAGAGAACAAATTAAATAAGGAGAGTACTATGAACAAATCATTGAACAAATTTAGCGATAAGCTACAGATTTTTGGTAGATCGATGCTGTTAGGGATTTCTGCTCTACCAGCAGCTGCAATACTTAATAGGCTAGCTGATGGAGACTTATTAAATATTCCATTTTTGAAGGAAGCAGCATGGACAATATTTGCTATATTGCCGCTAATATTTGCAGTATCAGTAGCAGGAGGAATTACCAAAGATAAGCACATAGCAAGTGGTATAGGCGCCGTTATTGCCTTTAATATCTTGGTTAGAACACTAAGACCAATGGGAGATACAGACCTTAACTCCTTTGGAAGGGCAGCCATACCTACCATAGAAAGCAATATTTTTGTAGGTATTGTGGCAGGTCTTATAGCAGGGATATCTTATGAGAAATACAAGGATAAGACCCTACCAAAGGGACTAGAGTTCTTCTCAGGTCGTAGGCTTGTTATTATAATGAGTTCTTTTTTTGCAATTATAACAGCCTTGATTTTCTCATTCATATTCCCAGCTTTAGATAAGGCGATTCTTTCTTTAGGCCAAGCCTTGGGCAATATGAAAGCCGGACCATTCTTTTTTGCATTTTTGAATAGACTTTTGATACCAACAGGTTTGCACCACATCATAAATATCTACATTCAAATGCAATTACCATCAAGCCTTGCAGAATTTGCAAGTGTAACAGGTGAAATTCCAAGATTTTTCGCAGGTGACCCAACAGCAGGTACCTTTGTAAGTGGAATGTTCCCTATGATGATGTTTGGACTTCCAGGGGCAGCTTTGGCTATGTATAAAGCTTCTTATCCAGAAAATAAGAACAGGGTTAAGGGTTTACTTTTAGGAGCAGGCTTTACTGCATTTTTGACAGGTATTACAGAACCGGTTGAGTTCTCATTTATGTTTGTATCTCCACTTTTATTTGTAATGCATGCTGTATATACAGGACTTGGAACAGTTATTATGAATATTATTGGTTCAAAAATGGTAGGTGTTGGAGGCTCTGGTATCATTGACTACATCTTGCAATTTAATAAAGGAACCAAGCCACTTTTAGTAATACCAGTTGGATTACTTATCTTTGCCCTATACTATTTCACTTTCAAATATGTCATAGAAAAAAGAAATATAAAGACACCTGGTAGGGAAGATAAGACCATACAAAATGTAAATACTGAAATAAAACTATCAGAAAAGGCAAGACTCGTTCTAGAATATATAGGTGGAGCAGAAAATATTGTAGAATTTGAGAATTGTATAACAAGACTTAGATTAAAACTAAAAGATCCATCAAAGGTAAATGTAGAAAAACTAAAAGAAATTGGCATAATCGAAGTTATGAAGATGTCAAACAACAACGTTCACCTTGTAGTTGGTCTTGAAGTTGAACAATTAGCAAATGAAATTGCACCACTACTAAAAGAAGAAAAAATAGTGCCGAAAGGAACAACAGATGCTAGCCAAATGTCAGACCTACAAGGTTAAGAAACTTTATACAGGCGAAGAAATCCTTGAAAATCAAGAAGTATCTATAGAAGATGGCATAATCAAATCTGTAAAAACTATATCTCATGTCGATAACGACGATATTATGATTCCAGGTTTCATAGATATCCATAATCACGGTGGCTATGGGATTGATTACCTAGAAGATGACAAGGAAAAATACGAGAGACTACAAGTCTTGCAGGCTAGCGAGGGCATTACATCGCTCGTTGCAACCCTTGGTCTAGCTAGCAAGGAAAAGACCTTTGCTGGTATTGATAAGCTTAGATCCTATATAGAAAATCAAAATGATAAGGGTGCCATAATTCTAGGCATCCACCTTGAAGGGCCATTTGTAAGCAAAAAAAAGGGAGGGGCAATGGATGAGAGTTTAGCCATAGACCCTGACCTTGACCTGATGGGTGAATTTATAGAAAAATCTGCAGATAATATTTCCATTGTAACTCTAGCGCCAGAGCTTGATGGGTCCATGGATCTTATAGAATATTTGCTTGATAAAAATATAATTCCAGCTGCTGGCCATACCGATGCCAAGGAAGCAGACATGGTCGAGGCCTATGATCATGGCCTACGCCAAGTGACTCATCTATTCAATGCCATGAGGGGTTTTCACCATAGGGATATAGGAATTTTAGGGGAAACTCTTACAAATGATTATATATATGCGGAAATGGTTGGTTGTGATGGATTATCCATCAATCCAAAGGCTTGGAAACTAGCCTTTGCTATGAAGGGTCCAGAAAAAATGGTCATAGCTACAGATGCGCTAATCCTAAAGGGACTTCCAAATGGTGAATACGAATGGATGGGCAAAAAGATTAGATTTGAAGATGGTTTTGCCTATACCAACTACCATGGGGAAAATAGACTACCTGGAAAACCAATGACTTTTCCAGGGTCGATAAAAAACATTATGGCATTTACTGGCGCGACTATGGAAGATATAGTAACCATGAGTGCTGCAAATCCAGCCAAAAGGCTTGGTCTCGACCATAAGAAAGGCAAGATTAAAGTTGGCTTTGATGCCGATCTTAATATCATAAACAAAGATTTTGATATATTAGATACTATCATAGCTGGTAAGAGCAACTTAGAAGATTACGAAAAATATAAGTTTTAATAAATGGGGTTTGTCACAAAATCTGTGGCAGGCCCTTTTTGCTATAAAAATTATCATTAATTAGTCTCTTATAAGGGTATCAAGATAATAAGATGATTAAGTACTTTATTAATATAATACAGTAAAACATAGGAGGAAATTTTGTACGAGCTAAAAAAAGTAAAAATAGCATCAGGTGAAACAATAGCCTATAGGAATTGTGGAAGTGGGGATAAAAAAATCTTGCTAATCCACGGTAACCAATGTTCATCTACTATTTATCACGAATTCATGCAAAGATATGAGGATAAGGCCAGTGTTTATGCCATAGACCTTGCTGGTTTTGGAGAGTCTACATACAATAATCCTCACAAAAAAATGGAAGATTGGGCCAAAGATGTCAAGGAATTTATGGATGAATTAGAATTAGAAAATACCATAATAGTGGGTCACTCTGCAGGAGGTGGGGTTGGACTAAAACTTGCTAGCAACTATCCAGACAAAGTAGGAGAGCTTGTTCTCATAGCATCTGTTGGCGTAAAAGGCTTCTACTTACCAATGGTAGATGAGAATTTTATCCCAATAGAAGGAAAATTTGCCAGAACTTATGAAGAAGTAGCAGGCCATCCATCAATGATTTTTGTAGAAAATCTCATCAAAAATAAAGACAAGATTGCAACTAAACAAATGTGGGATGCCAGCCTTTATAATCTAAAGGCTCCAAGCGAGGATATGTATGAAATATACATGGACGAATTTTTCAAAGAAAGATGTTTTACAGACATAAGCGTAGCTCTTTGCCAATTTAATATAACAAATGAAGGTGGAGATGGATCTATAGAAAAAATCACCTGTCCAACGACATGGATTCACGGCAAAAAAGACCAAGTTGTCCCATTTGTAATCGGTCAAAACTCAGCAATATATTTCATAAACGATCTAGACTTCATAGCCATAGACGAGGCAGGCCACATGGCCTTTAATGACTGCCCAGAAGAATTTTACGGTCATATTGATGGGGTTGTAGACAAGTATGCTAGATAAGCACCTAAGATATTTTATAGAGCTTGTTAAGCACAAGAACTATACTAGAGCTAGTGAGAATTTATTTGTAAGTCAATCCACTGTTAGCAAAGCAGTTTCAAATCTTGAAAAGGAACTTGGTGCAAAACTTATTAGAATGGATAAAGGAGAATTTACCCTTACAAAAGAAGGGGAATTACTCTATCAATTTGCTCTTGATGTGACTAAATATTATGACAAAAGAGAAGAAGAATTATTAGCAAAAATCCAAAAATTAGGAGGAAATCTGTCATTAGGACTTCCTCCTACTGCTGGTTCTATTTATTTTTTTGAGAAAATTTCTGTCTTTAAAAACAAATATCCAGATATAGAACTGGAAATCAAAAATGAGACTTCCAAGTATTTACCAGAAATGCTATTAGACCATAATCTAGACTTAGGAGTTGTTATAGAGCCTTTTGATGATGATAGGTTTATCAAAAATATAGTTTATGAGTCAGAAGCTGTTCTTGTTGTAAGCGAAAGCCATAGGTTTAGTCAAATGGAAGAGATTGATTTTTCATTATTAAAAGATGAAAAATTTCTGCAGATATCAGAAGACTATCAATACTATTGGGTTTTCAAGGACTATTGTAAGAAAGCTAATTTTGAACCAAATGTAATCTTTAATAATTACGATTGGGACATGATTTTGGAAATGGTAGCTGCCAATATTGGTATTACTATTATGCCAAAACCCCTAGTGACTAAATATTTCTCATCAAGAGTAAAACTTATCAGCCTTAAAAATCCAGAATTCCCTTGGGCCCTTACCCTAATATATCCAAAAGGATCCTTTATTACTAAAGAGATGGAAAAATTCATAAGGATATGTTCGCAATAAAAACGATTTCAAGTGTAAGGCATTAGAAAGCATAAAAGATTAGAATGTCAACCTATGAATGTAATTCATAGCCTATGAAATGTTGATATAATAACCATCTTGTATATTTTGCCCTCCATGATT
>CABTWT010000006.1 GCA_902488555.1 uncultured Anaerococcus sp. | reverse complement strand
TGAGTGTAGAAGAAATGATGGAATTTGTTGAAGATGATGAATTAATTGAAATTACACCAAATAATCTAAGAATTAGAAAGAGAATACTAGATTCAAACTTAAGATACAAATCAAAGAAAAATAAGTAGGTGGAAATATGAACAAAAGATTTGAAAAAGTCCTAAGTCAAATAATAAGCGTTGTTATCCTAATAGTATTTGTGACTACAATAATTTCTATGAGATCTCCAATTTGGATAGTCACATATGTTTGGGCCTTTGCTTTTTTACTTGCCTGGATTTTGATGCTTATTTTTGCCCTTTATATACTTTTGCAAAAAGATGCCTTTGGGTTTTCTATACTAACAGCCATACTTACTGCCCTAGCCTTTGGACTACTAAGCATACCAGCTATACTTGTCCTATCAAGGTTTGTACCACAAATACCATCATCCATAAGCTTTTTTAATCAGTTACTAAACCAAAATAGTCAAATGATTTTATACACAAGCCTTATAGTTTTATATGTTTTTCACCTAATAAACTCACTAAAACTTAAAAGATATATGACTAAAAATCAAGAAGATAGTGAGGCTAGGATAGTAGAAGATCACAAAGAAGAAATAGATAATAATTTATTTGATGATAATCTTAAGGCTGAAAATGAAGAAATTACCCAAGAAAATAATAATATTTCTAGTGAAGACCTAAAAATTGGTGAAAAAATTGTCTTTGAATCTAACAATGATGAAAAAATAGAGTATAATACTGAAAAAGTGATTTTTGTAGAAGATTTAACAGATGAAGATTTAATCAATGAAGAAGGCGAGGGAAATAATGGTTAAAGACAACGGAGTATCTCTATCAGTAATTAAAAGATTGCCAAAGTACTACAGATATTTAGAAAGTATCAACGATAAGGGGATTGTAAGAGTATCATCAAAAGAACTTTCTGAGATTACAGGCCTTACAGCCAGCCAAATCAGACAAGACTTAAACCACTATGGTTGCTTTGGTCAACAAGGATATGGCTACAATGTAAAAGATCTTATGGACGAATTATCAAAGATAATTGGTGTTGATAAAGAATACCAAATGGTGCTAATAGGTTATGGTAATATAGGTCATGCCCTTTATCAATACGAATCTTTCAAGACCTTAGGCTACAAATTTAGTGCGGTTTTTGATAAGGATCCTAATAAAAATGCGACTGCTGACTTAAAAATAGAAGATATTGATAATCTTACTGATTATCTAAAAAACAACAAAGTAGATATAGGAATAATTGCAACTCCAAAAGAAGCAAGCCAGGAAATTTGCGATATACTTTGCGATGGAGATGTAAGGGGTATATGGAATTTTTCTCCAGTAGATTTGAAAACTAAAAATGGAGTAGTGTTAGAAAACGTACACTTGGATGAATCATTGTTTACACTAACATATTTCATCAATTCTCCACAGGATTATAACTTTTAATGAATATACTATCAGCGAGCAATTTAAGTAAATCTTATCCTACTAGGGATATTTTTACTAACATTAGCTTTATAATAGAAAAGGGTGATAAGGTTGGTCTTATTGGTAACAATGGGGCTGGCAAATCCACCCTTTTTAAAATTTTAGTAGGAGAACTATCTAAGGATAGTGGGGAAATCTATATACCAAACGGACTGAAGATTGGCTATCTAAAACAACAACTATCTACTGACACTGACCAAAGCATCTATGATCATTGTATGGGAGTTTTTTCAAATCTTATCGGTATAGAAAAAGAACTGAGGACAATTGAAAAACAACTTACAAGAACGGACATTTCCGAAGATCAAATGCAAAAACTCTTGGAAGATCACAATAGCTTATTTGAAAAATTTGAAAAAAACAACGGATACTCTATAAAGTCAGAACTTGAAGGAACTTTAAAGGCTATGGGCTTTGAGAGTGAGGACTTTGATAAGAGTATAAGCACCCTATCAGGTGGACAAAAGGCAAGGGTAGAGCTTGCCTATCTCTTGTTAGAAAAACCAGATCTGATTTTACTAGATGAACCTACCAATCACTTGGATATCAACGCCATCAGATTTTTGGAGAATTTTATTAAAAACTATGAGGGATCTGTTGTGGTAATTTCCCACGATAGGTACTTTTTGGATGCAACTGTAAATAAAGTTTTTCTTATGGAAAATGGGTCTTTAAATATATATGCTGGCAACTACACTAGCTTTATGCAAAAAAGAAAGAAAGATTTAGAAGTAAGGCTACACCAGTACAAGAGCCAGCAAAAGGAAATCGCTAGACAAGAAGAAATTATTGATAGGCTAAAAAACCAAGGTGGTTCCAAAAGAAAAAGAGGCATATCTCAATCAAGATCTAGGCAAAAACTTCTTGACAAGATGGAAAGAATTGAGGCTCCAGATCAAATAGCCAATGCAATGAAACTAAAATTCACCCCGAGAATCCAAAGTGGAGAAGATGTTCTTAAGGTGAGTAAACTTGCAAAAGCTTATGACGTGAAAGAAATTTTTAAAAATATTAGCTTTGATATTTTTAGAAATGAGAGAACTGCTATCATTGGCGAAAATGGAGTTGGAAAAACAACTCTCTTTAAAATCATCTTGGCTGAAGAAATTCCGTCCTCAGGAAAAATAAAAATCGGCCAAAGTGTAAATATCGGATATTTTGACCAGGAACAAAAATCCTTGAATTTGTCTAATACTATATTTGAAGAAATATCAGAAACTTATCCTATGCTAACTAACTTTGAAATTAGATCATATTTGGCCAAGTTTATGTTCTATAATGAAGATGTGGATAGAGAAATATCTGAACTTTCCGGTGGTGAGCGCGCTAGAATATCGCTTTTAAAACTAATGATATCTGACACCAACTTTATCCTAATGGATGAACCAACCAACCATCTAGACATTGATTCAAAGGAAATCTTAGAAGATGCCATACTTGACTATGAAGGAACTATTTTAATTATAAGCCACGACAGGTATTTCCTAAACAAAATTGCAGTCAAAATCCTTGAAATGAAGGATGATGGTATGAGTGAATACCTTGGTAATTATGATTATTATATTGAAAAGCAAAAAGAAATGATGGCTAAGGATGAAGAAAGTCAGACTATTTCAAAAACTCAGCTAAACAAAGAGAAAAAGAAGCAAAATCTTAAACGAAACGAGATAAAAAAAATAAAAAATGATATTAAAAAAATCGAACAGAAGATGGATGAAGTTGAAGAAAAGTTAGGAGAACTAAACGAGCTCACTATATCAGCTGATTTCTATCAAGACCAAGACTTTGTAAAAGATACCTTTGCCCAGATTAAATCTTTGGAAGAAGAAAAAGAAAACTTGGACGAATCTTGGTTTGAACTTAACTTATCCTTGGAAGGATAGATTGTAAATAATAGGAAGGATAATAATGAAGATTACCAACAACTTGGATAGAAAATCCAAAAATAATTTGAGAGTTGGTCTTATCTTGTTACTGGCTTTTTTTACCCTATGGTATGTAAAGCCAGTTAGCTCTTTTTTGGTAAGCATTTATGCTGTCATAAGACCAATTTTGTTGGGCTTTGCTATAGCTTTTGTCATAAACTTACCTATGAACTTTTTTCAAGAGAAAGTTTTTGGCAGACTATTTGACCCCAAAAAGCATAGAAAACTTATACTAATATTATCTTTGATATTTAGCTGGCTCATATTCTTTGGGGCAGTCACTTTGATTTTATTAGTAATAATACCAGAGACCATCAATGCATCTCAGACTGCTATAAAAAACATCCCAGCCTTTGCTGATGCACTTATAAAATATACAGAAAAAATACCAACGCTTAATAAAGCTATAGTTGATATTAGGGATCAAGTTGGAAACTTTGATCTAAACAACATATCCGACAAAATAACTAGCTACCTAAGTGGCGAAGGATCAAATGTCCTTAACCGTGCTCAAAGCATTTTATCATCAGTAAGTTCGACTCTGATTGCTATTGCAATGGGTTTCATATTTTCAATTTATGTCAGCATCAATAAGAAGAACTTGAAAATAAACGCCAATAAGTTCTTGTATGCTAACTTTTCTGAGGATAGGGCAGATACTATAAATTATATTTCAAAGCTAACTTATGATGCCTTTGCCAAATTTTTGGACACAAGGTTTATCTCTTGCCTTGTCCTAGGGATCTTAAACTATATCGGCATGAAAATCTTGCAATTGCCATATGCGGGAATGATTTCAATCTTGGTTGGAGCTCTCGATATCATCCCATACTTTGGGCCAATTATTGCGGCTGCTTTTGGGATGCTTATGATTTTTATCCAATCACCATTTCAATCATTAGTATTTATAATATTTTTGGTTGTTCTCCAACAAGTCCAAGAAAATATCTTCTATCCATTAGTTATTGGCAAACACTCCGGACTTCCAGCTATATGGATTTTTGTGTCTGTATTTTTGGGTGGTAGATTATTTGGCATCATGGGCATGATATTATTTATGCCTCTTGCAACAGTTTTTTATACATTAAATGAAGATAGAACTATCAGAAAGTTAAAAGGAAAAGAAATTGATGATAAAGGCTTAGGAGAAAAAGCAAATAAAAGCTTTGAGCAAATGCGCAAAGAAAGACTAGAAGAAGATTTTACTAAAGAAGAAGTAGAGCAAATAATGTAATTTGCCCTACTTTTTTTCAAATATAATAAGAATATAACCATCCTTTATTTTTATAGTAAAATCTCTGCCACAAGTTTCATTTGAAACTCCTAGACTATCGGATATCTCCATATCATAATTATCCAGTTCATAGTATAGTCCCTTTATAGTAAGGCCCTTTGCAACTTCAGATAGGGCAAATATTGACACATAATAATCATCTTCAAATTTTTGGGAAAGCTCATCTCCTATAATTATTAATTCCTTATTCTTTGATTTAAGCCTTACGTCTATGCCCATCTTTTTAAATTCGAGAGCATTTCTGATATTTGATATAGTATGGGACTCACGGCCTCCTAGGCCTCCATAAATTATTATTTCCTTATAGCCCTTTTCTTGGGCAATTTTCATGGCTGATTTTGTATCAGTATCATCTTTAATGGGACTTAATTTTATAACATTTTCACTTTCAGGTAGGCTAGTTGAATCAAAGTCTCCCACAATAAAGTCAGCTTTTAGGCCCTCCTTTTTTACATATTCATAGCCTTTATCAGCAGCAATTACTAGGTCATCATCTTTGATTTGGTCAAAAAAACCATCAAATTCGCCACCAGCGATTATATAACATTTACTCAAAATTTCCTCCTTAGGATTTCTTATATAGATTATATACCAAATTTTATTTTAGAGAAAAAAATGGGTAAAATTATTGTAACTTACTAGGAGAGAACAAATGAACAAATTAGATGAAAAATCAAAAAACATACTTAAAATAATACTTATAGGACTTGGGGTATTTTTTACCTTCTGGTATCTTAGGGAAATTTTGGATTTTGTAGGCAAATTTATAAGGATTATCCAACCCTTCATCATAGGATTTATGTTAGCCTACATCATCAATATACCTATGAACTTTTTCTATAGGTTGATTAGAGAAAATTACAAGGACCCAAAGCAAGAGAAGGCAATTCGTGGCGTATCTTTAGTTTTATCCTGGATATGCGTCTTGCTATTTTTAACCTTGCTATTAAATATCTTCATTCCGCAAATTATCAAATCTGCCCTAACCTTAAGCCGCAAATGGCCAGTTTTTGTAGATGAAACCTATAAAATTTTGAAGAACAATTCCCTAACAGAAAACTATGCTAATGATTTTAGGGAAATAACCGAGGATGTAAATTGGCTAAGTGTGAATGGACCTATTTTTAAATATATAAATACCAACAGCAAATCATTGCTAACTATGACTTCAAGTATAATAAATTCAATTGGTTCAAGTGCCATTACTATATTTACTGTGGTTGTCTTTTCAATCTTTGTACTTATTTATAAGGATATGCTAAAATTAAATGGAAATAAGTTGCTCTATGCTTTTCTAGATGAAAAAGATGCGGATTATGTAAATAAAGTTTTTTCTTTATCCTACCACACCTTTAAAGACTATATTTATTCTAGGATGATATCAGTGGCCTTGCTCATTGTCCTAACTTATATTGGCATGATAATTTTTGCTATACCAAATGCTCCTATGATTTCAATATTGGTGGGTCTATCTGATTTGATCCCAATCTTTGGTCCTATAGCTGGAGCTGGAATATCTGCAGTAATTATATTTATTGAATCACCAATCAAGGCCCTTATATTTTTGATATATGATGTGATTATGCAACAAGTTCAAGAAAATGTAATCTATCCAGCCATTGCCAATGCCCAAGTAGGTCTTCCTGCCGTTTGGGTCTTGGCTTCAGTAACTATAGGTGGTTCACTTTTTGGGATTGTGGGTATGCTTGTTAGTATCCCAGTTGCTACTGTTTTATACACTCTAGCCCATGAAAAAGTTGAACAAAGGCTTATGAAGAAAGGTTTCAATCCAAAAGATATTATGGATAAGCAAAAGAAGAATTTTATTGAAGGATACAAAGATGAAGCTAAAAAATAGCCAAGTAGGTAAGTTTGTGCCAATAAGAGTCCCTCAGGGTATTTACTACGGTGGTTTTCAAAATTCTCTCATGCACATGGGGGTAAACAAATTTTATAGAGACAGATCTTGTGTGGTGACAGCCTTTACCAACACCTATCTTTATCTCTACCACAGAGATGAAATCTTTACCCTTGAAGAATACAATGCCTATCATTATGAATTTTTTAAAAAACTCAGGCCCCATGCCAATGGAGTGCCGACAGCCCTTGCCCTTGATAGGAGGAGCAAGAGAATAATAACTGATAGGAATCTTAAACTTAATAGTCATGTTATGGAAGACTTTATCTTTAAGAAGAAAAGCAAAAATCAAAAGATTGACTTTATCAATGAAGCTTTGTATAGGGATTTGCCTGTAATTTTTATAAATTGGTTAAGCCCTGATGTAAAAGTTATGAGCCATCATGGGGTGACGATTACCGAATGTAACGATATGGGAGATCACCACGAGCTTCTTATATCAAGCTGGGGCAGGCCATACAGGGTCGATTTTGACCAGTTTGAAAGACAAAGTAGAACTTATAGTGGACTTATATATTTTGAAAGGAAAGATTATGGCATATCTTAAATGTGAGCTTTATATACCTGATGAAGATAAGTGGAATCTAATAGAGGCACTAAACAAAGAAGGATTTTTATATGATGATGGGTATGATTCAGTCTTTGCAGAAAGTCCTGTGATAGGTCATTTTACACCTCTAGAAGGTTCAAATCCCGACATAGGCAATATAGGAGAGCACACTACTGTAAATGAAGCAAAGTTAGAATTTAGGATAAAAGAAGTTGATAAGGACAGAGTTTTTATGATCATAAAAGAAAACCATCCTTATGAAGTTCCTGTTATTAATTTTATGAAACTAGTCTAAGGAGATTTGATGAAGAAAGTACAAGACAGATTACAAAGAGGAAATGGCCTTATAATGCCTATATTTTCTATACCATCATCTTATGGAATAGGAACATTTGGCAAAGAAGCCTATAATGTAGTGGATTTTATATCTGATGCTTCTATTAGGTATTGGCAAATTTTGCCATTGGGACAAACTTCATATGGTGATAGTCCCTACCAATCATTCTCATCTTTTGCTGGAAATCCATACTTTGTAGACATGGATATGCTAATAGAAGATGGGCTTTTGGAAAAAGAATACTTAGAGTCTTTAAACTTTGGAGACAACGATAGGTATGTTGACTATGCTATCCAGTACAATCTAAGATATAGGATATTAGAAAAAGCCTATGAAAATTCCAAGGGCAAACTTGATAAGGAAATCAAAAAGTTTAGGAAAGAAGAAGCGTTTTGGATTGAAGATTATGCTTTATTTATGGCTATAAAACGTGACTCTCTTGACATTAGTTGGATTGAATGGGACGAGAAATTACGTGATAGGGACAAAATCGCTCTAAAAGAATTTAAAGAAAAACACCAAGAAGATATTGATTTTTATATTTTCATCCAATATGAATTTTTTAAACAATGGGATGAACTAAAAAGATACGCCAACAGGAGAAATATTCAAATCATTGGAGACTTGCCAATATACGTGGCCTATGATTCTTGCGATGCTTGGGTCAATTCTGATATATTGAAGTTAGATCCAGAAAGCAAAGAAGCTATCACAGTTGGAGGAGCTCCACCAGATGCCTATTCTGAAGATGGTCAGCTGTGGGGCAACCCTGTATACGATTGGGATAAGATGAAAAAAGACTCTTATAGCTTTTGGGAAAAAAGAATAGAGATGGCCTTTAGAACCTATGATCTTCTAAGACTCGATCATTTTAGGGGATTTGAAAAGTTCTATGCCATACCTGCTAGCGATGAAAATGCCAAATTTGGTGATTGGATAGAAGCTGGTGGCTATGACTTTTTTGATCATATAAAAAAGAAATTCCCAGACAAGCAATTTATTGCTGAAGATTTAGGTTATATAACTAAAGAGGTAGATGATCTAAAAGATACTTACGGTTTTCCAGGGATGAATGTTATTCAATTTGCATTTGGAGAGAACTTTGATAGCAATTACTTGCCTCACAATTACTTGAGAAACTCAGTAGTTTACTCATCAACCCACGACTCATCAACCCTAAAAGGTTGGCTTGAAACTATGGATGAAGAAGACTTAGAATTAGTAGAAAGGTACTTTGGCCTAGAAGATGGAGATGACTACCAATGGAGGATTATCAGAAATCTTATGGCCTCAGTTTCTGATTTGGCTGTGTTTGAAATCCAAGATTTCTTGGAAAATACTTCGCAAATCAATAGGCCAGGAACTCTGGGTGATAATTGGAAGTGGAGAGCGAAGAAAGAAGATTTTACTGAAAATCTGGCACTAAGGATTAAAGAAATGTCCAGATTATATGGGAGATACAATGGATAAAATAGAAAAAAATAAATTTATAGAAAATTATGTAGAAAACCTACAGAGAATTACTCTGAAAAGTTTTGATGAGACAAGCGAAAAAGATAAATACGATGCCCTTTGCGATACAATAATGGAACGTATTAACCAAAGTTGGAGGCAAAGTAAGGCAAATTCTCGCTATGAGAAAAGTGCTTATTATTTTTCTGCAGAGTTTTTGGTGGGTAAGTCACTAGGAAATAATCTCATAAACCTAGGTATTTATGATGAAGTAAAAGAATTATTAGATGAAATTGACATTGACTTTGAAGCTATAGAAGATTATGAAGACGATGCTGCTTTGGGCAATGGTGGCTTGGGCAGGCTTGCTGCTTGTTTTATGGACTCTGCAGCAACTCAAGATATCAATATGTACGGCTATGGAGTTCGATACCGCGAGGGTATTTTCAAGCAGACTTTTGAAAATGGATTCCAGGTAGAACATGGAGATAGCTGGATAAAAGATGGAGATGGTTGGTCTATTAGGGTTGATTCAGACTCAAGAATTGTTAATTTTAGGGACCAACAGGTAAAGGCCGTTCCATATGATATGCCAGTTGTAGGATATAAAAATGCTAAGGTCAACACCCTAAGACTCTGGCAAGCAGAAGCATTTGAAGAATTTGAATTCGACAAATTCAACAATTTTGAGTACGATGCGGCAGTTGCCAAAAAGAACAGGGCAGAGGATATAACAAGGGTTTTATATCCAAACGATATGCAAAGAGCTGGTAAAGTTCTAAGACTTAAGCAACAATATTTCTTTGTATCTGCTTCAATCCAAGACTTGGTAGAAAAATATAAGAGATATTTCTCAGATGACATGCGCTTTAAAAACTTCCACAAATACCATGTCATCCAACTAAACGACACACATCCAAACATAGCAATTGCTGAACTAATTAGAGTTTTGGTGGACGAAAATGGCCTTGATTTTGACCAAGCTCTTGATGTTTCAAAGAAAGTATTTGCCTTTACTAACCATACAGTTCTTCAAGAAGCTATTGAAAAATGGCCAATAGACATAGTAGAGGAAGTTTCCCCAAGATGTCTAGAAATTATCTATCAAATCAATGATGCCTTGGTAAAACATTTCAAAGACGAGGGCTTATCTGATTTTGACATTGACCCTTATAGGATTGTCATAAATGACCAAGTTCATATGGCAAATCTAGCTATATATGTAGGATTTTCTGTAAATGGTGTTGCAGCACTTCACACAGAAATACTAAAGGCTGATACATTCAAGCATTGGTATAAGATATTCCCAGATAAATTTAATAATAAGACAAATGGTATAACACCAAGAAGATGGTTAGTGTACTCCAACCGTCTATTATCAAGCTTTATTACGGAAAAACTTGGCAATGACAATTGGATCTACAACCTAGACGAACTAAAGGGCTTAGAAAAATTTGCTGATGATGAGGCAACATTAAAAGAGCTATGGGATATAAAACAAAAGAATAAAAAACGCCTGGCTTCTTATATTCTTGAACACGAAGGAATCAAAATTGACCCAGAATCAATTTTTGATATTCAAGTAAAGAGAATCCACGAATACAAACGTCAACACTTAAATATACTTCACATAATATATTTATATCACCAGCTTAAGAAAAATCCTGACATGGACTTTTACCCAACAACCTTTATCTTTGGAGGTAAGGCAGCTCCAGGATATTTTAGAGCTAAGGCTATAATTAAGCTCGCTAATGAAGTAGCAAGAGTTGTAAATAATGACCCAGACGTAAATGATAAGATGAAGGTTGTCTTTGTAGAAAACTTTAGAGTTTCTTATGGAGAAAAGATATATCCAGCAGCAGATGTAAGTGAACAAATATCAACAGCTGGTAAAGAAGCATCTGGTACTGGCAATATGAAATTTATGCTTAATGGAGCCCCAACACTTGGAACTTTTGACGGAGCAAATATTGAAATATTTGAAGCTTCTGGAGAAGAAAATAACTATAGATTTGGCGCAAGTGTAGAAGAGCTAACGGAAATTGAGGACACTTACAATCCTAGAAAGCTTTACCAAACAGATATGGATATTAAGGATGCGGTTGATGCCCTTGTAAATGGAGAGCTTGATGACAATAACTCCTACATGTTCCTTGATATTTACAATGAATTGATCAATCCACAAGATGGATCTCGTGGAGATAGGTACTTCATCTTAGAAGACTTTGAATCTTACAAAAAAGCCCATGAACAAATAAATATTGATTACAGAGACAAATTAGCATGGTCAAGAAAATGTCTGTTAAATATAGCTAATGCTGGATATTTCTCATCAGACAGGACTATTATCGACTATGCAGATGATATTTGGAAGATAGATTCTCCAAATTATTAGGAAGTAGCTTATGAATTCACAAGTTTTTTGGGGGTTAATGATTCCCTTAATCGGTACCTCCTTGGGTTCGGCCCTAGTATTTGTTATGAGAGATCAGATTAACCCAAAAGTTCAAAAGGGACTATCTGGTTTTGCAGCAGGAATTATGGTTGCTGCTAGTATCTGGTCACTTTTGATACCGGCCATGGATATGGTTGAAGTCAAAATGGACAAATTTAGCTGGATACCAGCAACAGTTGGATTTTTAATAGGAATATTTTTCTTGTTGTTTTTGGATAATTCCATACCTCACCAACATATTGACTCAGACCAACCTGAAGGACCAAAAAATAATTTAAGATCTACGACAATGATGGTACTAGCTGTAGTAATCCACAACATTCCTGAAGGAATGGCGGTTGGTGTAACCTACGCTGGTGCAATATATGGTAAAGGCTCTGTAAGCCTTGCCCAAGCCTTAGCCTTAGCCTTATCACTTGGTATAGCTATACAAAACTTTCCAGAAGGAGCTATTATATCAATGCCACTAAGGTCAGCTGGATTTGATAAGAAAAAATCTTTCTTGGCTGGAGTAGGATCAGGTGTAGTTGAACCTATTGCAGCTCTTGTCACCATCTTGTTATCACAAATAATGATTCCAATACTGCCATATCTATTGTCATTTGCTGCTGGAGCAATGTTCTATGTAGTAGTAGAAGAGCTAATACCGGAAGCTACAGGCGAAGGTGAGAGTCATACAAATATAGGAACTCTTGGTTTTGCCGCAGGTTTTGCAATAATGATGATATTAGATGTTATGCTTGGATAATGATTATGCCCCTAATCCTTATAGGATGTCGGGGCCTTTTTTTGGCCATTTACTACCCTTTACTAGCAAAAAATAGTAACATATTAGTAGAACTATAAAGAGGGGAATTATGAACTATCTTACAAATTTTATTAATTCTATATTATTGATTAGAATTACAGATATTATAGACATTGCAATAATAGCCTTTGCTGTTTATAAGCTATTTTCACTACTAAGAAATACCAGGGCAGAGCAAGTTTTAAATGGGCTTGTTATCGTGCTGATTATTGCTTCATTAGCAGATATATTAAACTTAAACACAGTAAGTTGGGTTATGAACCAATTTTTGACTGTGGCATTAGTATTCATAATAGTGGTCTTCCAACCAGAACTAAGGTCAGCCCTTGAGAGGATAGGCCGTGGTAGAACTATCCTAACTAGAGACAGGGTGAAAAGAAACGAAAATACTATAGATGAACTAGTAAGAGCAGCAAGCTCCCTATCCCGCCAAAAGATTGGAGCCCTTGTCGTAATCCAAAGAGAAGTTGGGCTAAATGATATAGTCGAAAGCGGAACAGAGCTTCATGCCGATGTATCAAGTGAGCTACTTATAAATATATTTATTCCAAATACTCCCCTTCACGATGGTGCAGTAATAATAAATGAGAATGAAATTATAGCAGCAGCTTGTTATTTACCTTTGTCAAATTCAAATACAATTTCCAAGGAACTAGGTACCAGGCATAGAGCGGCCATTGGTATATCGGAAAGGTCTGATTGTATAGTCCTTGTAGTATCTGAGGAGACAGGAAATATTTCTGTTGTTGAAGGTGGCAGGATAGATAGGTATTTTGATGACGATTCACTTAGCATCAGACTAAAAAAAGACTTAGTCTATCAACCAATTGATCAAGAAAAAAAGGATGATAATGATGAAAACGACTGATAATAAATTAAAAATCCTTTCAATTTTGCTAGCTATTTTTATGTGGACTTATGTTACTAATTCAACAAATCCCAATGTTAATAAAGTTTACAGGGGCGTGCCAGTTGTCATAAAAAATCAAGATGACCTAGAAAGAAATGGCTACACCATAATAGGAAATAATGACAACATCACAACTACATTAAAGCTAAAGGGAAGCAGAGAAAAGCTTATAGATTTAAGACCTGAAAATATTTATGCATCAGTAGACATATCTGACCTAAAAGAAGGAGTCCAATCCTTAAATATAAAGATAGATATACCATCTGGCATAAATGTGGAAGATGCTGACCCAAGTCAGATTACCTTAAATATACAAAAAGTAATAGAAAAAAGATTGCCTGTAAATTATGTTATATCTGATCAAATAAAAGATGGCAAAATAGTAGAACTTAACGAAATAAACCCCAAAGAGATAAGTGTAAAAGGACCTGCCAGCCTTATAAACAAGGTGGACAGGGCAGAAGTAAAGATTGACGATCCAAGTCTTATAGATGGGCAAGTCCACAATGTCAATATAAATGTCCTAGATCGTTCAGGCAAAAAGCTTGCCAATCTAGATATTTCTGATGAGGATGCCAACATATCCTTTAGAGTTTTTGAAACAAAAAGAGTACCAATAAAGATCGACGCCACAGGTTCGATAAACCCATCCTATGAGATGACAGAGGCATACACTGCTCCAGATTCTATAGTAATCAAAGGACCAGAATCGATCATCAAAGAAATAGATGAAGTTTTAACTGAGCCTATTAATCTATTTAACCTAAAGACATCTAAAAGTGGAGAAGTAAAACTAAAGCTACCAGAATCTGTTGAAGTATACGATGGAGATGATGTAGTAACTTACAAAATAGATGTTCAAAGAAAAGCAAGAGCTGGCGTGGATATAAAGACTGAAGACGAAGATGACAAATGAAATCGTAGATAAACTTGAAGAAAGAGGATTTGAAACCTATCTTGTAGGGGGATGTGTCAGAGATGAACTTCTATCTCGAGATAATTTTGACATAGACATTACAAGCCAAGCTAGGCCTGATGAAATTCTTGAAGTTTTCAAAGACTACAAGACTATCGATATAGGTAAAAAATTTGGAACCATAAAAGTTATCCTAAACTCAAGTGAATATGAAATCACTACTATGAGAACAGAAAATGCTTACGATGACAAGAGGCATCCTAGCCTTGTCTATTATACTGATGATATCTATGAGGATTTGAAAAGACGTGATTTTACCATAAATGCTATGGCAAAGAGAAAGGAAATCATCATAGATCCCTTTAATGGTCAAGATGACCTAGAAAATAAAATCATAAGGGCAGTTGGCAATCCTTATGATAGGATAAGTGAGGATATGTTAAGATCTCTGAGGGCTGTTCGATTTGCAACAGTCCTTGGTTTTGATATAGATAAAGACTTAAAAGAAGCCATAAGAAGTCAATCTATTAATGATATATCAAAAGAACGCATCCAAGATGAGGTAAACAAGATTTTGTTGGCTACAAGGCCATCAAGGGGCATAAGGATTTTGGATGAATTGAATTTGTTGGAATCTATATTTCCAGAAGTCAAAAAAACTATAGGCTTTGACCAACATTCAAGCCATCATGCAGATGACGTATTTAACCACAGCCTAAAGGTCCTAGATAAGACTCCACCAATCTTAGAAGTAAGGATGGCAGCTCTTTATCATGATGTGGGTAAAATCGATACATTTTTTATAGATGAAAATGGTGAAGGCCGATTTTTTGGTCACCAGAATCTTTCAGAAGAACTTTTGATAAGGCGTCTTAAGGAATTGAAGTATTCCAAAAAATTTATAGAAAACACATCTATCTTGGTAAAAAGACACATGGATAATACCAATACCTACAGCAAAAAATCTATTAGAAAGCTTCTTAGAAACATTGGAGAAGAAAATCTAATAAATTTATTTGCTCTCCAAAGGGCTGACGTCCTATCGACCAAACATGCTGATGATTCTAATATCAACTTGGGACTTAGCCTACTATCTGAGGTAAAAGATGACGATATACCCAAGAATCGCAATGAAATTAAAATCAATGGCAATGACCTAAAAGACTTGGGTTTTAAGGAAGGCAAAGAATTAGGGAATACCCTAAGAGAAATAGAAAACTTAATTTACGAAGAGAAACTAATCAACAATAAAAAAGATATTATAAATTACCTTAAAGAAAGCTTTGATATTGTTGATTGATAGCTAAATTGAAGTATATTAACAAAATGAGTAGCTATCAAGCAGGAGGAATAAATGACAGAATTAAAATCTCATGAAAATAATATTGCAAAATTTGAATTTGATGTAAAATATGACGACTTTGAAAAAGCTATAAACAAGGTTTATAACAGAAATAAGAAAAGATATAGACTAGATGGCTTTAGAGCTGGTCACGTACCTAGAAGAGTTCTAGAAAAAATGTACGGCCCAGAAATCTTCTACGATGAAGCTATCCAACTAGTATTCCCAGAACCTTATGAAAAAGCAATCGAAGAACTTGAACTTGAACCAATTGATCAACCAAATGTTGACCTTGACGATATCGAAAAAGGCAAAGACATCACTTTCAAAGTTGATGTTGAAACAAAACCACATCCAGTATTAGGCAGCTATGACAATCTAATCATAGAAGAAGTTGAAGCTGAAGTTACTGATGCTGATATCGAAAACGAATTAAAGAAACAACAAGAAGAAAATGCTAGACTAATCCCAGTAGAAGATAGAGAAGCTAAAGAAGGAGATACAGTAAATATCGACTTTGACGGCTACCTAGATGGGGAAAGATTTGAAGGCGGCAAGGCTGAAGATTACGACCTAGTACTAGGTTCAAAGACATTCATCGAAGGTTTCGAAGACCAAGTTGCTGGACATAAAGTTGGCGACAAATTTGATGTAAATGTAACATTCCCTAAAGATTACCAAGCAAAAGAATTCCAAGGAAAAGATGCCAAATTTGAGGTAGAAATCAACTCTATTACAGAAAAAGAACTACCAGAAATTGACGATGAATTTGCTATGGACATCTCAGAATTTGAAACTCTAGATGAATTAAAAGCGGACCTTAAAGAAAAACTAAAAGAAGAAAAAGAAAACTATAGAACAAATATGATGCAAAACCAAGCTATCGATGCCCTAGTAAAGGCAAGCGAAGTAAGTGCACCAGAATCTATGGTAAATAGTGAAATTGATATCGAGATGCAAAATCTTGACCAAAGATTACAACAAATGGGTATTTCTCTAGCTCAATATGTTGAAATGACACAAATGGATATCAATGAAATCAGAAACCAATACAAAGAACAAGCTGAAGCTAGAGTAAAAGCGAACATTGTAATAGACGAAGTTGCTCTTAAAGAAGGCTTTGAAGTAAGTGATGAAGAGATTGAAGCTGAAATCAACGAATCAGCTAAGATGTATGGGATTGATGATATCGAAAAATTCAAAGAAATCTTTAGCAAAAATGTATCTGACGATACAGTAAAAGAAAATATAAGAAGACGTAAGGCTGTTGAATTCTTAGTAGAAAAAGCAAAAGCTCTACCTCACGAAGAATACCACAAAGCAATAGGTGAAGACCACGACCACAGCCACGAAGAAGATTCTAAAGAAAGCGAAGATAAATAAGATATCACAAACCCTTAATATATAAGGAGATTTGTAATGAATACTAAAAATTACCTAGTTCCAACGGTAGTAGAACAAACAAACAAGGGCGAAAGAGCTTATGATATATACTCAAGACTTCTAAAAGATAGGATTATTTTCCTATCTGGAGAAGTCAACGATCAAATGAGCGACATCATCATCGCCCAACTCTTATTTTTGGAAAGCGAAGATCCAGATAAGGATATCCAATTTTATATCAACTCCCCAGGTGGAGTCGTAACAAGTGGGCTTGCAATTTACGATACAATGAATTACATCAAACCTGATGTTTCAACTATCTGTATAGGCCAGGCTGCTTCGATGGGTGCAGTATTACTATCATCTGGTGCAAAGGGCAAGAGATACTCTCTGCCAAATTCAAATATTATGATTCACCAACCATCTGGTGGTGCCCAAGGTCAAGCCTCTGATATAGTAATACAAGCTGAACAAATAATCAAAATCAAAGAAAGATTAAACAAGATTTTGGCTGATAATACTGGTCAAAAACTAGAAAAAATCGTAAAAGACACTGACAGGGATTTTGCTATGACAGCTCAAGAAGCCCTAGAATATGGACTAATTGACCAAGTAATTGAAAGTAAGTTAGATTAATGGCAAATATTGAAAACGACGATATAAGATGTTCATTTTGTGGCAAGGATTCTAGTCAAGTAAAAAGAATAATAGCTGGACCAAATGCTTACATTTGTAATGAATGTATAGACCTTTGTTCTGAGATAATCAACAATGAAGTTGGATTTACTGAAGAAGGCGAAGACTATGAACTTGAACTATCCACACCTGCAGAAATCAATGAATTTTTAAATGATTATGTTATTGGCCAAGATAAGGCAAAAAAGACCTTGGCAGTAGCTGTCTATAACCACTACAAACGCATTAGTTCCAACAATATAGACGATGAGGTCGAGCTTACTAAGTCAAATATTTTGATGCTAGGACCTACAGGCTCTGGTAAGACCCTTCTTGCCCAAACCCTTGCCAGAAAGCTCAATGTTCCATTTGCCATAGCAGATGCAACAAGTCTTACAGAAGCAGGTTATGTTGGTGAGGATGTCGAAAACATAATATTAAAGCTAATTCAAGCAGCAGACTATGATATAGAAAAAGCCCAACATGGGATCATCTATGTAGATGAAATTGACAAGATTACTCGTAAGAGCGAAAATCCATCCATAACTCGTGATGTATCAGGTGAGGGAGTCCAACAAGCCTTGCTAAAACTAATAGAAGGTACTGTTGCCAATGTTCCACCACAAGGTGGCAGAAAACACCCAAGCCAAGAGTATATCCAAGTTGATACATCAAATATTTTGTTTATCCTTGGTGGGGCCTTTGACGGTATTGAAGATATTATCAACCGCAGGCAAGCTCAAAAGACCATAGGTTTTGGTGCGGAGATCAAGTCAGTAGACCAAAAGGCAAATTTAGCTGATGTAAATACCGAAGATTTATTAAAATTTGGTTTGATACCTGAATTTATTGGTAGGGTTCCAATAATAGTAACACTTGATAGCCTAGATTGTGATGCCCTAGTTAGAATATTAAAAGAACCAAAAAATTCGCTAATCAAGCAATACCAAAAAATGTTTGAATTAGATAATGTCAAGTTAACTTTCAAGGATGATGCTGTTATTGAGATAGCAAAAAAAGCCATAGCTCAAAAAACTGGAGCTCGTGGACTTAGAACTATTCTTGAAGATTTACTTTTAGATGTGATGTATGAAATACCATCAAAAACTGACATTAAAGAAGTTATTGTTACAAAAGAATCTATTGACGATAAGTCAAAACTAAAATATAAGAAAAGATAAGAGAGATTTGAAAAGGGGGATGGCTTACCATTCCCTTTTTTGAGAGGAAAATATATATGAGCGATGTTTATAAAATAAGCACAAATGAATATCCTCTTGTTCCACTAAGGGGACTATGGGCATATCCAAATACTATACTAAATTTTGATTGTGCAAGACCTATATCCAAAAAAGCTATAGAAGATGCTAATATTAGAAGTACTGATGTGTTTTTAGTAAATCAAAAAAATGTATTTGATGAAAACCCAAAGGCAGATGGGCTTTACGACTTTGGTATGGTTGTAAGTATCAAGGAATCATTTAATTTGCCAAACGGAGATATCAGAGTCTATGTCCAAGCAAAGGCTATTGCAAAGATTGAAGAAATAAAGATTGGAGAGGGCTTTTACAGGGCAAGTGTCACTGAATATGAGTATATAGAAGAAAAGGAAAAAGATACTAAGAAAAAGCAAGCTCTTAGAAAACTACTTATAGAAGATATCAAAACATATGTAGAACTAGATGGTAATACTTTTGACGAGTCAGTATTTTCCATAAGCGAAGTTAGCAATCTTCACAGGTTGGCTGATATCATAATTTACCACCTAGACTTAAGGGAAGATGAATATTATGAGCTTTTAGCAGAGCTTGATTGTGAAAAAAGATTAACCCTCCTCCATCAAATTCTTATGAAAGAAATAGACTTAAAGAATCTTTCTAATGAAATTGATCAAGAAGTTCAAGAAAATATCAACCAATCTCAAAAAGAATACTATCTTAGAGAAAAAATTGACGTCATAAAAAAAGAACTAAACGAGACGACAGGGGAATTTGACAACGAGACTGATCAATTGAGGGAAAAAATAAAAAAACTCAAAATTGATAAGGATAGCAAGGAATCCCTACTAAAAGATCTATCACGCTTGGAAACAATACCAGAAATGAGCCCTGATTATGGAGTGATTAGTTCATACCTTGACTTCACAATTAACTTGCCATGGTCAAAAAAGACCAAGGATCTTCTAGACATTAAAAGAGCAGAAAAAGTCCTAAACGAAGACCACTATGGCCTAGAGGAAGTAAAAGGGAGAATATTAGAATCAATCGCTGTAAGGATTAAGAACAAAAATAACCAAGGGTCTGTGATATGTTTAGTTGGACCTCCAGGAGTGGGAAAGACTTCTATAGCCAAATCTATAGCAAGAGCCCTTGATCGCAAATTTGTTTCTATGAGGCTTGGCGGTGTAACCGACGAAAGCGAGATTAGAGGCCACAGAAGGACCTACGTTGGAGCAATGGCTGGCAGACTTATGAACAATATCAACAGGTGTGGAGTCAAAAACCCTGTGTTTTTGCTTGATGAGATTGATAAATTGGGTTCTGATTTTAGGGGAGACCCTTCATCAGCACTTCTTGAAGTTCTAGATTCTGAACAAAATGATAAATTCATCGATAGATACCTTGATATACCCTTTGACCTATCAGATGTGTTTTTCATAACAACTGCCAATGACCCAAATGAAATTCCTGATCCCCTATATGATAGACTAGAAATAATAGAGATATCTGGCTATACAATGAACGAGAAATTAAATATAGGGAAAAAATATCTAATCAAAAAAGAATTAGAGAAAAATGGCCTTAAGGAAGACGAACTTACAATTTCTGACGCAGTTATAGAACATATAATCAAAAATTACACTAGAGAAGCTGGTGTTCGTGAACTAGAGCGACTTATTGATAAGATTTGTAGAAGAGCTGTAAAGGAAATTCTAGAAGGCAAAGATAAGGTTAGAGTTTCAATGACAAACTACAGCAAGTACCTTGGAAGAGAAAGATTCTTAGATGATCATATTTCTCGTGAGGATAAGGTTGGGGTAGTAAATGGTCTTGCTTGGACATCTGTAGGCGGAACCATGCTAACCATTGAAGCAAATGTAATGGATGGCAAGGGTAGTGTAGAATTCACCGGATCTCTTGGGGACGTTATGAAAGAGTCAGGCCAAGCAGCTATGACCTATATTAGATCCAATGCCAAAGAACTCGGTATTCGTGGCAAATTCTATGACAACAAAGACATCCACGTCCACATACCAGAGGGAGCAACTCCAAAGGATGGCCCATCAGCCGGAATTACAATGACAACAGCTATGGTATCCTCATTAACAGGTAAAAAGGTGAGAAACAACATAGCCATGACTGGTGAAGTAACTATAACAGGCGCTGTTCTTCCAATAGGAGGACTAAAGGAAAAAGCCCTTGCAGCCTACTCCTATGGGATAAGAGATGTAATAATTCCCGAGAAAAATAAAAAAGATACTGAAGATATACCAAAGGAAATTAGGGATAAGATTAACTTTATCGAGGTTTCCAATGTTTCTGAGGTGTTGGATAGGGCTCTAATATGAAATTTAAAAGTATTGAATTAGAACAAGTTGCAGGATTTAAGTCTCAATGGCCAAGTGAAAATATCGAAGAAATTGCCTTTGTGGGTAGATCTAATGTTGGCAAATCATCGTTTATAAATGCTTTCTTGGGTAGAAAATCCTTGGCTAAGACTTCGTCAATACCAGGTAAAACTAGGACTATCAATTTTTATAATATAGATAACAAATTTAGACTAGTGGACCTACCAGGATACGGATATGCCAAGGTGAGCAAAAAAGAAAAGGAAAAGTGGGATAAGCTTATAAACGAATATCTACATGATAGGGAAAACTTAAAGGAAGTCTTTCTCCTCGTAGATATTCGTCATGAGCCAACAGACCTAGATTTGCAAATGTACGATTGGATCATAGATTCAGGCTTTACTGGCTTTATCATAGCGACAAAATATGATAAAATTTCAAAAAATCAATTACAAAAACATATAAGATCTATAATGAAGAAATTAGATGTAGAAGATGAGGGGCTAATATTTGCCTATTCATCTGAAAACAAGCACAATTTGGGTGTGATACACGAACAAGTTGAAGCGATAATATATAACAAAGATTTTATATAGGAAATGGTAAGAATCAAATGAAAATTTCTATGAAATATATTTCAACGGGAAATTCTCTTTTGACCTTACTATTTTTAGGAAATATACTTAGGATACCGAGGCTTTGACAAAAATTGTTTAATTTTTAAAACTTGCTATCCTAATGCCTTGTATATATTTGAAATCTTTGTTAGTATATAAGCATTATAATACAAAACTTCAGGAGGGATTATGAAGTACAAAAAAATATTACCATACATATTATCATTCTCCATGCTTCTTACAGCATGTGGAGGAAATGGAGCTGACAATAAGCAAGCTCAAGAAAAGACAGAAACAGAGCAAACAGAAGTAGAGGAAAAAGAAACTACTGAAACTGAAGACTCTAAGGAAACTGCATCAGGAGATACATTCGAAGGTAAGGCCAAAGGTTACAAGGGAGATGTTATAGCTAAGGTTACTTTTGATGGAGATAAAATCGCATCCATTGAAACAGACCATGGTGAAACAGAAGGTCTTGGTGCTGCTGCCATAGAAAAGCTTATACCAGAAATGGTAGATAACCAAACAGTTAATGTTGATACAGTATCTGGCGCTACATTCTCATCAACAGCCCTAATCGAAGCTGTAAGCGCAGCAATCACTGAAAGTGGCAGAGACGTTGCTGATTATCAAAATGAAGTTGCTGGCAACAAAGAAAAGACAGAATCAAGTAAAGATGTTGACGTTGTTGTAGTTGGTGGTGGTGGAGCAGGATTTGCTGCTGCAGTAACTGCTAAAGAAAACGGCGCAGATGTAGTATTACTAGAAAAAATGCCACAAGTTGGTGGTAACACATTAATTTCTGGTGGAGAATACGCTGCTCCAGAAAACGACCTTCAAAAAGAAGAAGGAATCGAAGATAGCAAAGAACAATTTGCAGACGACGTAAAAGAAGCTGGTGGAGACCCAGAACTAATAGATGTCCTAGCTGAACATGCAACAGAAGATGCTTATTGGCTACGTGATGATATTGGAGTTGAATGGTTAGACAGCCTAATGTTCTTTGGTGGACACTCTGTAAAAAGATCACTAATTCCAGCAGCTCACTCAGGTAACGAACTTATCAAAAATTACCTTAAAAAATGTGAAGAACTTGGCATTGAAGTAATCACAGAAGCAGATGTTAAAGAAATTCTTACAGAAGATAACAAAATCGTTGGTGTAAAGGCTGAAACTGCTGATGGAGAATTGACAGTAAATGCTAAATCCGTTGTTCTTGCAACAGGTGGTTTTGGTTCAAACGATGAAATGACTTATGAAAACGACCATGAAGTTGACGAATACGTTAAATCTACTAACTCTCCAGGAGCAACAGGTGATGGTATCATCATGGCGGAAGCTTTAGGTGCAGATACAGTAGATATGGACAAAATCCAACTTTACCCAGTATGTGACCCAGAAACAGGTAGACTACTATATGTAGGAGATACAAGACTTGTTGGTGGTGCACTACTAGTAAACAAAGAAGGTAAGAGATTTGTTGAAGAACTAGGAACAAGACGTGAAATATCTATGGCTATCAAAGCTCAAACAGACCACGTTGGTTACCTACTTTGGGACGAAAAATCAAACGAAGTAACAGGAACAATGGCTTCAAACCCAGGAGAAGCTGAAGAACAATTCGATAAAGGAAACCTTGTTAAAGCAGACACAATCGAAGAATTAGCTGACCACTTTGGCCTTGATAAAGACCAATTACTAGAAACAGTTAAGACATTTAACGAAAACTCTAAAAAGGAAGAAGACCCAGAATTCAACCTAAGAATGCTAGGTTGGACAATAGAAGAAGGTCCATACTATATGCTAAAAGCAGCGCCAGCAGTTCACCACACAATGGGAGGACTAAAGATCAATACAGACGCTCAAGTAATAGACAAAGATGGCAACCCAATCGAAGGTCTATATGCAGCAGGTGAAGTAACTGGTGGAATCCACGGATCAAACAGACTTGGATCAGCAGCTATAGCAGATATCACAGTATACGGTAGAATAGCTGGTGAAAACGCAGCAAACTTTGCAAAATAGAAAAAATATTAGAAGGAAGAGGAGATAATCCTCTTCTTTTTTTATGCATTGACTTGCTTGTAAGATAAGTATATTATTAAGGCAGTAAAAGTATAAAAAATTATGGAGGTAGCTATGAAAAAAATTATTCTTATGCTAATTTCTTTATTTTTACTAAGTGCTTGTAATAAAGATGAAAGCTACGAAATTAAATTTGCTACAGGAGAAGTTTATAATTTTGAAGATTTGACAGTTTCTATAATAACAGACGAAGAGAAAATGATAGAAAAAGATATCTTTACGAGTTTTAATGACAAAGAAAAGACAAAAAAGATAGTTGACCTTTTGGCAAGATGCCAAGTAGCAGACGAGTCATATTCATATGCATCTATCCCAGATTCTAATAGTCTTATTATAAATTTAATAAATGAGAATAAAGAGGAGAAAATTTATATGTACGACTCTATAAGAGATGAGTCTACAAATAAATTTCACTATAGCTTTTCTGATAATCTTGGCGATTACGAAACCCCAACCCTACTATCTGATGATGATTTGACTTCTCAAATAAAAGATATTGTGGGCAAATGATTGATGACAACAACTGGTGGATGACAGGCTCATCTTCCGGTTTTTTATTATAGTAATATATTCAGGGTAAATATATGGTAAGAAGAATAAAGGAGAGCAGAAAATGAGACGTTTGGGAATATCCATATATCCAGATAAATCTGATACCAATGAACTAAAAGAATATATAAAACTTGCCTATGACAAGGGTTTTAGAAGAATATTTTCATCTTTGATAGAGTTTGATGATTTAGAAGATAAGAAGAGAAAAGATAAATTTGTTGAAATCAATAAATATGCCAAAGACTTGGGCTATGAAATCATAGTGGATGTAAATCCAGATGTTTTTGATAAACTTGGAGCTAAGACTGGTGATTATTCATTTTTTAATGACATCTATGTAGATGGGATTAGGCTTGATGGAGGCTTCAATGGATTTCCAGAAGCTTCCATGACCCATAATGATCAGAATCTTAAAGTGGAAATAAATATGAGCATTGATAACCATATGATTGATGCAATCATGGACTATCAGCCAAATAAATACAATTTGATAGGCTGCCACAACTTCTACCCACACAATTATACAGGTCTATCTCTTGATTTTTTCTACAAGACAACAGAAAAGTTCAACCAGTATAAACTAAGAACAGCAGCCTTTATAACTAGCCAAAACAAAGAAGCCTTTGGACCATGGCCTGTAGATGATAAGCTACCAACTCTAGAAATGCACAGGAATCTTCCTATAGATGTTCAGTTAAAGCATTATGTTGCCATGAATAATATTGACGATATATTGATTTCGAATTCCTATGCTAGTGCTGATGAGCTTGAAAAATTATCAAATGTAGATTTAACAAAAGTAGTTTTTAATGTCAAGTTAGAAGATAAAATCACAGATATAATGAGAAAAATAGTTCTTAAGGAAGAACATTTATACAGGGGAGATGTATCTGACCATCTCATACGATCATCACAATCTAGGGTCAAGTACAAGGGTAGTGACTTCCCACAAGTAAATACTCCAGAATTAATCAAAAAGGGAGATATACTGATTGATGGCAATGGCTATGGCCACTATACAGGAGAGCTACAAATAGCAAAAACAGATATGAAAAATAATGGTCTTACAAATGTGGTAGGTCATATTGTTGAAGATGAAATTTTTATAATCGATTTCCTAAAACCATGGGAAAGATTCGGATTGAGGTTAGCAGATGAAACTTGAGATATGTATAGATTCACTAGAATCCTTTAACAATGCAGTAGCTGGAGGAGCTGATAGAGTTGAGATTTGTTCTGCTTTATTTGCTGATGGATTAAGTCCAGACCTGGGTCTTGTTTCCTATGCCTGCAAGAATGAGAAAATAGAAAAGTTTGTCATGTTAAGACCTCGCGATGGTGATTTTACCTACGATGACAAAGAAATAAAACAAATAAAACAAGCAATTAAATCCTACAAAAAATATCCTATAGATGGCTTTGTTTTTGGAGCCATAAATGAAGATGGTTCACTAGATATAGAGTTGCTTAGAGAAGTAGTAGATTTGGCAAAACCATATCCGATTGCCTTACATAGGGCCTTTGATTATTCAAAAGATGGGGCTCAAGTTATTGATCAATTAATTTACATGGGGATAATAAGAATTTTAACTTCTGGCAAGATGCCAACAGCATCTGAAGGTATAGAATTGCTTTCCCATATACAGGAAAAATACGGAGATAAAATCGAAATTGTGGCTGGATCTGGAGTAGATGCTTCCAATATAAGAGAGATTTATGAAAATACTAAGATATTAAATTTCCATATGTCTGGCAGAGTAAAAAAAGAAAATAAGATTACTTACAAATCTGACCTAGAATTGCCGACAAAGGGGAAGTTTGTAACAAGCTATAAAAGAGTAAAAGAAGCTAGAGAAGTTCTGGATAGTATAGGAGGCTGATATGTGGGCAATAATTGGAACTTGGGCTATGGTAAAAAATGGCCTGGATAAAGCAAATAATCTTCTTAAGGAGGGTTCGACTAGCAAAGAAGCTATAAAAATAGCTATAAATGATGTGGAGGATAACCCATATTTCAAATCGGTAGGCTATGGAGGATTGCCAAATAGAAATATGGAAGTTGAATTAGATGCTGGTTTTATGGATGGAGATACTTTTGATATAGGAGCTGTCATGGCTGTAAAAAGTATAAAAAACCCCATAGACCTAGCTATAAAGCTTTCAAAAGAGAATTACAATAATATCTTGGCAGCAAGTGGAGCAGAAGCATATGCAGATCAAAATGGTTTTGAGAGATGCAATATGCTCACAGATAGGGCTAAGGACAAATATTTGGCAAGGCTTAAAGAAGAACAAATAAAACTTTCGGCCTACAATGGATCTGACTATGATGCGGCTGATACAGTTTGTGTTTGTGCCTTGGATTATAGTAATAATATCTCTGTTGGAACTTCAACTTCAGGACTTTTTATGAAACATCCTGGTAGGGTGGGAGATAGTCCACTTGTAGGATCTGGATTTTATGCAGATAGTGAGTATGGAGCTTGTGCTGCAACTGGTATGGGCGAAGACCTTATGAGACATCTCATAAGCTATGAAGTAGTAAGAAATATGAAAGATGGGCTAAATGCACAGAAAGCTTGCCAAAAGGCTATGGAAGGGATTGATAGGAAATTAAAGTCAAAGAGAGAGATTTCTGATTTATCCATCATAGCCATAGATAAAAATGGCAATATGGGGGCAGCAACCAATACCAAGGAATTTTCTTTTGTCTACGCATCAGAAAAAGAAAGTCCTACAATCTACCTTGCAAAAAACATCGAAGGCATAACAACTATAGAAAAAGCAAGTGAAGATTGGTTTGAAGAATATATGTCAACTAGAAGGTGACTATGAAAAATATAAGCGAATTTGAAAATAAAATAATAGCTGAGATTGACAGATTAAAAAATCATTTGATTTCTGACATAATAAGCCTTATAGAAATTCCAAGCGTGAAGGGAAAAGCACAAGAGGATGCTCCTTATGGGATATATCCTAAAAAGGCATTAGAAAAAGCTATGGAGATTTCAAAAAGAGAGGGACTTGAAACTCACTTTGTAGGCAATCATATGGCCTATAGTTCTATTGGAAATTCCGATAAATATATTGGCATATTCGGCCACCTTGATGTGGTTGCAGCAGGTGATCAAAATAAATGGAACTATCCACCCTTTGCTGGTACTATTAAGCAAAATAGGATTTATGGCAGGGGAGCTCTGGATAATAAGGGACCGTCTATGGCAGCCTTTTATGGCTTGCTTGCCCTTAAGAACCTAGGATATACATTTAACCATCAAGTTAGAATGGTTTTTGGCTCTGATGAAGAATCTGGTATGAATGACCTAAAATATTACCTTGAGAACGAAAAACCACTATTAATGGGCTTTGTTCCAGACAACAAATTCCCAGCAATATTTGCAGAAAGAGGAAGAGCAGAATTTGAAATCACAGGAGATGCTTTAGATCAATTTTGTGAAGAGTTCCTAAGTGATAAAGACAAAATTAAAGAAAAATTAGACTTAGATTTTGAAGATAATACCTTTGGTCAAGTAATTGTAAAACTTGCAGAAAAAAATGATTCTTCCATAAGATTAGTTTTATCTACTCCTGAAATAGAAATAGATGATTTAACAAAAAAAATAGAAGAAAAGTCCAAGGATTTAAATGTAAATTTGGTAAAATATTATGGACCTAGTAGAGAATCAAGGGACTCTCTTCTAGTATCAAGGCTAAACCAAGCCTATAATGACTACACTGGAGATAATATCAGTCCAAATACAACAACGGGCATGACCTATGCTCACTATTGCCCAAATGTAATAGGATTCGGCCCATCGTTTCCAGGGCAAAATGGCATAGCTCATTTGCCAGATGAGTGGATAGACATAGATGACTTGTTAGAAGATCGGAAGAGCACACGTCTGA
>CABTWT010000005.1 GCA_902488555.1 uncultured Anaerococcus sp. | reverse complement strand
TTCAGACGTGTGCTCTTCCGATCTCAACTGTAGTAATAGACCAACAAAACGGTCATATCAAAGCAATTATGGGTGGCCGCGACCAAACCGGTATTAGGCTACTTGATAGGGCATCTGTAATTCCTAGACAACCAGGTTCCTCTATCAAACCAATCGCAACTTATACTCCTGCCTTGGACAATGGATATAACCTTGCTACTGGTATGGACGATGTTCCTGTTATAAAAACAGAAGATGACAAACCTTGGCCAAAGAATGTTTACGAATATTATATGGGAGTTGTTCCAATCAGAAAGGCCATAGAATATTCCATAAATACCATAGCAGTAAGAACCCTAAAAGAAATAGGTATTCCAACCAGCTTAGAATATCTTAAAAACTTCGGAATCATCAAAGAGGATGGTGATGATAACTTTGTTACAAAAGAAGATAATGCACAGACCAATGACGAGAACCTTGCTGCCATGGGTCTTGGAGCAATGACTAGAGGTCTTACAACTCTGGATATGACTGCAGCCTATGCAGCCCTTGCAAATAAGGGAACCTATAATGAACCATTGACCTTCTCTAAAATAGAGGACTCCACAGGCAAGGTATTATTTGATGATGAAAATGTGATTACTCATGAAGTAACAACAGAGGATACAGCTTATCAAATAACCTCCGCCCTCCAATCAACAGGTAAATATTACAACAACATCTATATAGACGATATGGATTTTGCAACCAAGACTGGTACAACGGACAACCAAGTTGACTTCTGGTGCATGGGCTATACCCCATATTACACAGTTGGTATATGGATGGGAGCAGATGACCAAAACTTACACTTGAACGGTACATCAATCCAAAGAGCCGCCTTAATGTGGAATGTAATTAATAACCACATACTAGAAGGTTACGAAATCAAACAATTTGAAAGACCTGATAGCATAGTAGAAATGCAAGTTGACAATATGAGTGGAAAACTTCCTTCTGAGATTTCATCTTGGGACCCACGTGGAACAGTGGTTACGGAAATATTTGGACCAAAGAATACTCCAACAGAAGAAGATGATGTCCATGTTATGGTAACTATAGACTCAAGAAACAATCTCCTAGCCTCTGATGTTACACCAAGCTGGGCTGTAGAAAATAGAGCCTTTATAAAACCAAAGAGCAACTACGATCCTAATGAATTTGATGGAATTTTGCCAAGAGACTGGAATTACAGACCGCCAACAGAATATTCAACCCTTATCTATGTTCCTCCAGAAAAAGACGAAGATGAAGATGAAGACGATAAAGATAAGGATGAAGATGATAAAGACAAGGATGGAGACGGTGAGAATCCTAATTCTGGCACAGGAACAAGTAACAATCAACAGAATCCTGAATCTGGTACAGGAACCGATGGCAACCGTGGATTTTAGATGAAAAGCTTAAGCAAGTTTATACTTGTTTGAGCTTTTTTCTTTGCAATAAGTTTGCATAAAAAAATCAGAGCCATTAAGCCCTGATTTTTAAATACTATATACTAGAATCTTTTCTTAGTATTGGTTTTTTTATTCTTATTAGTAATAAGATTAATGATCCATAGTAAGATTACAGCGCCAATTACTGCCCACAATACTTGGACAAATGTGCTTGGAGCAGCTCCTTTTAGGAAGAATGCATCATAAATCCATCCACCGATTACAGAACCTATAATACCAACTATGATATTAGCAACTCCTCCCATTTGAGAATCTTTGCCCATAATCATACTTGCTATCCATCCAGCTAATGCTCCTAGTACTAGGGTCATAATAATTCCTGCTTGATTAAACATATTTACTCCTTTCATATTTGTAAAATTACATAATAAATTAAGATTTATCACATTATATTTATATCCCAAAATCACATTTTGAAACAAATACTTTTAGATTATTTAATTTCTTATAAAATAGCTTTATAATCTACAAATTCTTAGAATACTATGAAAACTTTATCTTAAGCTTATGGTATAATAATCTGTGAGGTATAGACTATGAATGAAATAACAATTTTAATAATAGAAGATGAGAAAAAAATCTCTACAATCATGAAATCATATTTTGAAAAGGAGGGATACAGAGTTCTCCAAGCCTTTGATGGCATGGAAGGTCTAAGGGTTTTCGAAGAAAATAATATAGACCTAGTTATCTTAGATTTGATGCTACCAAAACTTCCTGGAGAAGAAGTAATCAAGGAGATTAGGAACAAATCTGAATTGCCTGTTATTATGGTATCTGCAAAAGTTGAAGAGAATAACCGTGTTGACGGCCTAAGACTTGGTGCAGACGATTATGTAACAAAGCCATTCTCACCAAAGGAATTGGTAGAAAGAGTAAAGGCAGTCCTAAGAAGGATAGAAAAATACAACATCCCAAGAGCTGACATTATTAAGACTAATGATGGTAGACTTGAAATGGACCTTGAATACAACCGTATTTTTAAAGATGGCAAGGAAATTTTACTTACAAAAAATGAGTTTCAAATCCTAAAAACCCTATTTTCAAATCCAAACAAGATCTATTCTAGGGATGAAATCATTGAGCTAACCTTTGGCTATGACTACGAGGCTTACGACAGGGCCATCGATACACATATCAAAAATATTAGGGCAAAGATAGAAGATAATCCAAAAAAACCAAACTATATAAAGACTATTTATGGTATGGGTTACAAATCAGGCGGAGTTGATGACTACATTAAAGAGTAAAATCATCAGGAACTTTATAGCAGGTATTTTAGCATGCGTCCTTGTTTTCTCCATATTAGTGACCTTACTTGTAACTTTTAACTACAGAGAATTATTAAGTGACATCCCAGATTATAGGCCCAATGAAGTTAGTTTTTACTTTAAGAACTATATCAAAGATCCCAATATAACCATAGATCAGATGTGGGAAAATCTTGATAGCCTTGCTAAAGATTTGGAAGTTGATATCAAATATGAGGATAGCAATGGGAACACTTCCTATGAAGTTAATGGAAGAGATAAAAACAACACCTATCCCCTCTTGCACAAGAATATAAACTTAGTCAATTTGGATAGAAAGCAAAGATCGGGAACTCTTACAGTAACCTACAATGCCAACCCTGAACCCATACATCAACTGCAGAAAAACTTCTCTTCTGCCATTGTCTACTCCCTGCTAATATCACTTGTGATTGGTATTATAATAAGTCTTATATTATCGGATAATATTTCTGAACCAATAATGACAATAAGCGATGATGCAGTAAAGATTAAAAATGGCGACTACAATATCATAAACCAGAATACAGATATTGTAGAACTAGAAAACTTGCAAGATAATATAACTTATCTATCAAAAAACTTAAAAAACCAGGAAGAGATAAGAAAACAATATGCCCAGGACATTTCTCACGAACTTAGAACCCCTCTTACCAACTTGCAGCTTTATATAGAAGCAATTAGAGATGGAGTAGTCGAAGCTGATGAAACAACCATGGACATATTACTAGAAGATGTAACAAGGCTTGAAGGTCTAGTTATAGGTCTTAAAAAAACTTTTGATGAAAATGTAAAGTATTTTGAAGTTAAAGATGAAGAGTTTGACCTCTCCCTACTTATTAATCGTATTATATATACATTTATCCCAAATGCCAATAATAACCGCATCAATATAACCCCCCATATTGAAGATCAAATAGTAATTATATCGGATAAGGACAAGTTTACCCAAGTTATTCAAAATCTTATATCAAATGCCATAAAAGCTATAGGACAAGATGGTAATATTGATGTTTTCCTATCAGGCGACCCTAGTTTATTTAAAATCAAGGTAATTGATGATGGTGTAGGTATTGCAGAGGATAAAATCGATAGGATTTTTGAGAGATTTTACCGTATAGAAGACGCTAGAAATACTAACGAAAATGGCCACGGTTTAGGTCTATCAATAACCAAAAATTTTGTGGAAGCTTTAGGAGGAAAAATTGAAGTTAACTCTGTTCTAAATCAAGGAACAACCTTTATTTTAACTTTTAAAAATTAAGCAGGATATTATGTCAAGAGATACAAAAAGAAAATCAAGGCAAAATAAAGATCTTTATAAGAAAAGATCCCCAAAAAATACAAATAATATGAGTCCATCTAGGAGAAAAAGAGTCGAAAAAAAGAGGAAACAAAGACGAAGGAAATTCCTCATACGTAGGATTGTCTTATTGGCAATACTTGTTATAGTCCTATTTTTTGCAACAAAGGCAATAGTAAATAGTCTCTACTCCTATAAAAAAACGGGCTATCCAGCATTTCGTGATGAGGTTTTGGATAGTATTGGAAGCGAAGTTTTTGTAAGTCCATCCGAAAATAGGTCTCTGTCAGCTGCAGAAAAGATTACAGATTTTGACGACTTATATGATGTGATTTCAAAAAATTATGCCGTTGATAAGTTAAATACTAAAGACTTTCTAGAATTTTCTAACCAGTATCAGAATTTTAGAAAAAAAATAGCTGCCTCAAAGACTGACCAAGACTACTACTCTATACTAAGCCAGTACTTAAAGGTATTGGACGACACTAGGACATTTGTAATTGATAAGCAGACATATGATAGCTTGTTTGATTACTATAGGAACAAAGGCAAGTCTCCACAAAAAACGGTCCTGGAAAATCCACAAGCTGTTGATAGGTACAAGAGATTGTTGGAAAATGCAAATATTGATAAGCCTTCTATGCAAATAACAAAGGTTAGCAATAATGTTGCAAGCATTACTCTAAAAGATTTTAGGGCTAATGAAGTTGATGGAGATATTAAAAAAATAACTGATTTTTTCAGGGACAACGGACCTATTGGAACTATTATTTTGGATTTGTCAGACAATAATTCTATTGATAGTAGCTACTGGATAGAATTATCAAAGATCCTTATGGCAAATGACTACCATGAAGATAATATTATATTTTATAGGTCTAAGCTTTTCCAAGATAGTCTAAAAAATTTCAAGGAAGATGAAAACAGTCCATACAAAACTGCCTTTGTTAAAAATGATTCATCAAAATATCCAGAAGAAATTGATCTTATAGATCCTAACCAATACCTATACTATGATCAGCTAAGCCTTGATATTAAAAGGAATATAGAATATGCTGTTAGGAAAATATATGTTTTGACCAATGAAAATACCGCCAATGAAGCTATAAAATTTGCTAGAGTATTACAGACAAACGGAGCATATATTGTAAAAAATGCCCTAGAATCTGCCACTAGCCATAAGGATGTCATCTACAATGCCCCTAGCAATTTGTATATATTGGAACACTCAGGACTCATTGTTTCAATAAACTCATCCTTTAGCAAAAATGAAGAAAAGTTATATTTAGAATATGATCAAAAGATCAATTCCAAAGAACCAATTAATGCAATGCTCAACATACTAAGATAAAATAAGCTCCCCATTTTTTGGGGAGATTTTTTATAGATTATTGTAGATTTCTCTAACTTCTTTTATCTTGCCACAAGTCATTTTGCCTTCTGGACAAAGACCGTTTACACAGGATGGACCTGCATTTTTAAATAAAGTAGGATAGATTTCTTTACATATTTTTACCATCTCAAAGGCCATCTCTCTAATCTCCCATTGAGCTCTGTTGCAAGATCTAAGAGAAAAGAAATGCAGAAGATTCCTAGCATTCATAGTAAAAACTATTTTTGTTTCACAGGCATTTGGGAACACATATCTAGCATCCTCTATTGATTTTTTTTCCGCCTTTGACCTAGCTTCTTTTTCATTAAGCCCAGCTGATAAATTTTCTTCATAATACTTATCAAATAAGGATTCTGATATCTTTAGATAAGATTCTTTGGAATTTTCCATAGCCTTTTCATATATTTCTAGGGTCTTACTGTCCTCTTTTATAGCTGGTGGAATTATGTATTCAAAATTTTCTAGCTTTACATATCTTTGAGATTGTTGGGAATATGATGCAAGCCTATGCCTAACTAATTGGTGGGTCAGTGTTCTTGAAACTCCCTCAGCAGCAAAGGTAAAGCTAACGTGTTCTATTGGTGACATATGTCCCATGTCCATCAGCATTGTTATGTATTTTTCTATTGATTTATCATCTAGTTTTTCTTTTATTTCTTCTACTCCTACCTTGGAATAACAAAGTTTTCCAGCTTGGGCTATGGTTTCTTCTGCATTTTTAGTATAATTTATTAATTCAACTCTCATTATATCCTCCTTCAATTATATTAACACAAAAAAAGAGAAAGCCTAAGCCTTCTCTAAAAAATTATTATATTATCTAATTGTTTCTTTTCTTACAAACTCTAAAGCTTTTTGTTCACCCATTTGGCCACCCCATGCTGATAGTGCAAGTGCTGCGATTAAGCCAAGGAATGTGATTACTGAACCAGCTGATGCTTTATTTGATGCATCTTCTGCACCTTCTTTTGCATTTTCAACTGTTTCGTCTACTTTATTTTCAGCTTCTGTTGCATAGTTGTTAATTTGTGTTGAAGCATCGTTTAAAGCTGTTTGTGCTTGTTTGTTAGCATCAACTAAACCATTATAAATATTATCTGTTACTTCTTCTGCTTCTTCTTGAGTTAAATCAGAGTTTTGAGCTACTGCATTTGCAATTGCATCTCTATCTGCAGAATCAGCTATTGTGTTAGCCTTATCTTGAAGTGATTTTGTTAAGTCAGAAATAATATTATTGGCATTATCTGGGTTTAATGCAATATCTTTAACTGCTTGACCAATTTCATCTTTTGATTCTTCAAGTTGATTGTTAAGATATTCTGGTTGTAGTTCTTCTATATCTGTATCACTTAGATATTTTTCAACATTTTCTTGTAGTTCTGCTGTATCTACATCACCAATTGCATTTCCAGCTTTTTCTACACCAGCACTTACTGCATCACCTGTAGCTGAAATTGTTGATCCTGCTACATTTCCTGCAACGTTTGCTGCAGTTCCTGCTACATTTGCTGCTGCTCCTAGTACTTGACTGATGGCATTAATTACAAAAGTTAGTAATAGTAGTAGTGTAACTGCCCAAGTAATAGCACCATGCAATTTACCTGTTGATCTTGCTGAATATCCTGCAACAAATCCACCTGCTAAAAATGATAGGATTAGAGTTATGGCAGTCCATATACCTGTTCCTACGCCAACTCCTGATAGTGGATCACTAGTTGTTGGTGAGAATAGACCAAATCCTAATGCAGCTGTAAGTAAGCTTAGTGTTGCAAAGCAAGCTGCTGCTGTTACTGCTCCAGCTAGTATTGATGCCCAAGAAAGGTTGTTTCCAGCTGGAATAGCACTTGTTGCTTGTTCATATACTGGAACACCTGGTCTTTGCTTTCTTTCTCTCTCACTTCTGCGTGGAGCTCTATTTGTGTTCCTGCTTGATCTTTCAACATTTCTGTCTGTTTCAAAAATTTCCTTTTTTGAATCATTATTCTTTTTATCTGTCATGATTCCTCCTTTAATAATAACAATATAATATATTTTTGCTACTAGTTATAGTATACCCATTTACTAGGTTTTTAAACTTTTTTTGTTAAAATAATAATATTATTAAAATTATTGGATGATATTAGCCTTGATATCTTGGGCTCTTTCAATCTCACTAACCATATCTCTGCCTTTTATCATTTTCTTGATGTTTTTGACATCAAGGATGATAACATCGTGTTTCAAAAGTTCATCCTTGCTCTTATCATCAAGATAAGATGAATGAATTATTAAAACAGGAGTAATGCCTTCTATTAAGCCTTCGTATTGCTTAATCATATCATCTATAAAGTCCTTATCTACAGTTTTTTCGTATTCATAATTTTTGATATCTATGGCGTATTTTTTCTTGTTTTTCCTGGCAAATAATTCAAAATCGTGACTTCTTTGATATTTTTCTTGGTATGCTTCTATATGGTAGCCACAATTCTTAAAAGCTGTTTTGATAAGTTTTTGAGAATTGTAATCAAACTGGATTTTCTTTAGAGCCCTCAGTAGGTCAGTTGGATTAATCTTGAAAAATCCACGATACTCTGTCTCCTTGTCATTTCTTTGTATGTCAAAACCTAGCAAAGTATCGTCAATAATATTGAAATTCCCATGAGCAATGGCATTTCTTATATGTCTTAATAACGCCATAGTCTTTGTCTCTCCAGGAGATATAGTCATTATTATTTTGTATTCTCTGGGACATACTTCCTTAAGAAAGGGCTTTATTATCTTGTCATCAATTGTTTCTGTAAATAGGACATCTTCATCTTCTAAATTCATAGCCTTCATTATCTCTAAGAAAATATAATTATCGTATTGAGGATTTAATAATAGTTCGTTCTTCTTTGATTGCTCTGACTTTATATTTGGCACATACCAAAGCAAGTAGTAGATTGCTTGTGTTAAATCCGGACTTATTTCAATAGGGATTTCTCCATGATCTATAGTATATGGTGTTTTCTTCTTGCAAGAATCAAATTCAAATTTATCTGTAAGTTCCATTATTTATCCTATCTATTATTTCCTTATCAACTATGGTAAGATACACGTCCATATCATTTTCTTTTAGAAAATTTTCAATTGTTCTTTTTCCTATCTCGTATGCATTTATTTTGGGAAATCCATAAATCCCTGCAGAAATCAAGGGAAAGGCAAGAGAAGTTATATTATTTTCTCTAGCAAGTATCAAAGAATTTTTGTAAGAATGTTCCAAAAGTATTGCAGATTCCTCGTCATTATTTGGATTATACACTGGTCCAGCCGTGTGGATTATATACTCTGCTTTTAAATCAAATCCATTTGTGATGACAGCCTCTCCTGTTTTTATTGGCGCTAGCTCATCACATGCTTTAGTAAGCTTATCGGCTCCTGCAGCTAAAAAGATAGCTCCACAAACTCCATCGCCCATTCTTAGTCCAGTATTTGCCGCATTTACTATAGCCTCTACATCCATCCTTGTTATATCTTCATTAACTATAAAAAACTCATCTATACCCCTAATAAAACTTTGTTATCCCACTTTATCTCTAGGTCTCCCGTAAAGTGTATATCTAAAAAACAATTATATGCTTTATTATCTTGATATTTCATAGCTAGGCCAAAAAAGTGTACAAGGCCAAATCCATAGGCTTCTTCAAGGATATCGAAAGTATATTTATTGAAGTCAGAAATATTAACATCAAAAATATTCTTATCACCATAAACTCTTATTCTTATTGGATAATCGCTGTTAGCTTCGATATTGATAAGGTCATTGATTATGATTAGAGGCTCATCCAACATATAACTATTTGTTTGACCTAACAGATAGGCATTGTTAAGCTTTATATATGCCGTATTATCCTTTATTTCTATATTTTCTATTCTCATATCATGCAAAGAAATCAGCTCTTGATACGGATTTACAATCATCTTATATACTCCTCAATATCCTTGTAGAAATTGCTTACATAATAATCAACAAATTCATACTTTGACCTATCAAAATAATAGTAATAATAATCGCTGCCATTGGCAACCATGCCTGTAACATCAACATAGGACCATGTATCTCCAAGTTTTATTACATTCCATTGGTGTTCTCCTGAGTAGTCATCAGGCCTATTAGGATCTTCTGTATTTCCTGTAACTGAATAGCTAGGGATGCCTACCTCTTGGCAAAGTCTTGTAAAACTTTGGGCAAAGCCAGAACATTGGCTTAATCCCTTGACCAAGGCTCCATACATATTGTTTTCTATGATATTATCCTTGTCACCATGGTATTGGTATTCGTTGTTTTCTGCTAGCCAGAGAGCAAAATAATATGCCTTATCATAGTCATTATCGTAATTATCATTTGCATAGTCGACTAGAACTTTGATTTGATTTTCAACAGCCTTTTCCTCATCAGGATTTAGGTAAGTTTTGGTATTCTCCTCTATTGCATATCTTGGTTTTAAGGAAAAAGTCCTTTCATCAAACCAATAATTGTAGTAAATATAAGGTTCAATCTTACCCTTAGAATAAAATGGGCTTAGTAAAAATAGGTCTGTAGCAAAGTCCATCTTGTCATCAAAATCATTTTCGATTATTACATTTGGATCCTTCAAAGCCTCTGTTAGGATTCTGCTGACATGAAAAGTCTGATTTACATCATCATAATATTCCACCATCATCACAGCATATTTATCCTGAGTTCTTAGGTCCTTAAACCTATCTTCAAGCAAAAAACCTGGCTTAATTATTTCATAATCTAGAGCCTTTGCCTTGAATGGTGGTTCTTTAAGAATAGGACTTTTGGGTTTTTCTTCATCCAAAGAAACCTTACTTTCATCAATCATCCTATCTTCAGTCAAGCTATCAATAGGAGAAACTCTCCCCTCTTTAGATTTGTTGGTACATGAAGATAGTATTAAACATATTAAAATATAAATAATTTTTTTCATATTATCCCTCAAAATCTCTGTATTAGTATTTTACCACATTTAAGTAAAATTCTTAGACCATGATAAATTATATCATTTAATTTACAAAAACGTTTTTCTAGTTTAAAATTATAAAGGAGGTGACCTATGAAAATCCTAATAATGATTGATTCCTTCAAAGGATCTTTATCATCCTCAGAAGCTGGAAACATTATCAAAGATGAGATAGAAAAGCTTAATCCAAAGGAAGATATTATTGTCCTTCCAGTAGCTGATGGAGGTGAAGGCACTGTCGAATCTATGAGCGAGCTTGATGGGGCAAGCCTTATCGAAGTCCAAGTTGAAAACCCGCTTTTCGAAAAAATTATTGGCAATTATGTAATAATTAAAGATAAAAATCTGGCTATAATGGAAATGAGTCAGGCTGCAGGTTTGGTCTTAATCAAAGACAGACTCTCCCCCCTAAAGGCAAGCACTTATGGTGTTGGTACTATGATTAAAGATGCACTTGACAAGGGAATTAGAAATTTCATTATTGGCATCGGTGGATCTGCAACAAATGACGGTGGAGTTGGCATGCTATCAGCTCTTGGCTTTAGATTTTATGATAAAAATGACAATGACATCCACCCATCAAACGAGGGTTTAGGAAGCTTATCAACAATTGACCTATTGCAAGCAGATCCTAGGCTTAAAGAAGCTACATTCAAAATAGCCTGTGATGTTGATAATCCACTTACTGGCAAAAGGGGATCTGCTAGTGTCTACGGCCCACAAAAAGGAGCAAATCCTAAAGAGGTCGAAATTATAGATGATAACTTGTCTTTATTTCACAAAAAAACTCTTGAAGTGATAAAAAATGCTGATGATATTTATCCAGGAGTTGGAGCAGCTGGAGGTTTGGGTTATGCTTTTAAAAACTATTTAGGAGCCGAACTTTCTCCAGGTATAGAACTAATCCTACAAATGCTAAATGTCAATGATTATCTAAGTAGTGCAGACTTGGTGATAACCGGTGAAGGTAAGATAGACTTTCAGTCATCAATGGGCAAGGCTCCTACAGGAGTTGCAAAACTTGCCAAAAAACACGGTGCTAATGTTATTGCCTTTGCAGGAGTCGTCGACAATGATGCCGTAGAAGTAAATAAGCACGGCATTGATGCCTTCTTCCCTATACTCGATCAAATCAGAAGTGTAGAAGATGCCATGGATGCCAAAAAAGCAGAAGAAAATTTACGCAGATGTGTTAATCAAGTTTTTAGATTAATATATTTATATAAAAATTAGGAGAAAAAAATGACAGGTATACCATTAATAATTGTATTTATACTTACAATAGTCTTAATGATATTTATGATTAGTAAACTAAATATCCATCCGTTCTTATCCATATTATCAGTTTCTTTAGTCTTTGGACTCATAGCTGGTATCCCACTTGTGGATCAAACTGCAGAAGATGGAACTGTTATCAAGGGTATAGCCAATATAATTGGCGAAGGTTTCTCAGGTACGTTTACATCTATAGGTATTGTAATAATCCTAGGAACTATAATAGGAGCACTCCTTGAAGAAACAGGTGCCGCACTGAAACTTGCTGATATGGTTGTAAACTTAGTCGGAGAAAAAAGACCAGAACTAGCCATGCTTATCATGGGCTGGGTAGTATCTATCCCAGTATTTTGTGACTCTGGATTTGTAATCCTCAACCCTATTAGAAAAGCTCTAACCAAGAGAACATCAGCTTCATCTGTAGCAATGACCATGTGCTTATCTGCAGGTCTATATGCAGCCCATGTATTTATCCCACCTACACCAGGTCCAATAGCAGCTGCAAATACAATAGGTGTAGGTAGCGACTTATTACTTGTAATGGGACTTGGTTTAATAGTTTCTATCCCAGCACTAGCTGGCGCATATTTTTATTCCAAAAAGCAAAGTTCAAATATAGAAGAATTAGTAGAAGATGATAATTTGAAAACTTACGAAGAAATCAAAGCAGAATACGGTACAATGCCAGGTGGTTTTTTATCTCTAGCACCTATTATAATTCCTGTAATTTTGATGGCCCTAAGTAATATATTTAAGATTATGAAGGCAGAAGGCTTTGTTAATGATTTGTTCTTATTCTTGGGAACTCCAATCATAGCTCTAGCAGTAGGACTTATCTTTGGCATAATCCTCCTAAATAGAAGAGGAAAGATAGAACACCTTTATGAAATTGTAAATGAATCCTTAAAAGTTGCAGGACCAATTCTTTTCGTAACTGCTGCTGGTGGAGTTCTGGGCAAAGTTATAGCTAGCTCTGGTATAGTTGGATTTATTACAGACAATGCATCAGTATTCCAAAGTGTAGGAATATTCTTCCCATTTATCATAGCTGCCATACTTAAAACAGCTCAAGGCTCATCAACAGTTGCTATAACAACATCAGCTGGAATCATAGCACCACTACTTCCAGTCCTTGGCCTTGACTCAACAGTAAGCTCAGCTTTAGTAGTAATGGCTATAGGAGCAGGAGCAATGACAGTATCCCACGCTAACGACTCATACTTCTGGGTTGTAACAAAATTTGGTAACTTACGTGCAGAAGATGGCTACAAAACTCAAACAATGGTAACCCTAATAGAAGGTATTTGTGGAATGCTAGGAGTATTTATCCTATCACTATTCTTACACTAAATTTTCTAAGTAAAAATGAAAAACTAGGCAGGTCCAAGGGATTCTGCCTAGTTTTAATAATATAGCTTTAAAACTAAAATTCATTTATATCTTTAAAAACAAGCTCAATTGAAAATTTGTCATCACTTGTTAAATAGGCATGGACCCCTATCCCCATATCATTAGCAAATGATTTTACTAGATATAATCCAAGACCAGTTGAAGCTGATCCTTTACTATTTTTACCTGTGTAAGATTTTTCAAATATAAAGGGTATATCTTTTGTAGAAGGCATTGGTCCGTCATTTGTAACTTTAATTCTAATTCCACCACTATTAATGGTTTCAAAAATTATTTCACTATTCGCATATTTGATGCTATTGGCAATCAATTGTGACAATATAAATGACAAAGTGTTATTATCACTAATAACATATAGATTAAAAGTATTGTTCACAATTTTTAATTCCTCCTCCATAATAGTTGGATAGAATTCAATAAGTGTATTTTCTAAAACTTCTTTTATATTTACTTTTTTCATTGTATAATCTTTTTTACTAGAATTAGACCTTGCGTAAAATAATACTGTATCTAATTTATTCTTTATCTGCTGATTTGATATATTTAGTTTTTGATATAAATCGGAATCCATATTAGATTTATTATTTTCAATTAGCAAAGAAGATGCAGCCAGGGGAGTCTTTATATCATGAGCCCATTTTTCAATTATTTCCCTATATTTTATCAATTCAGACCTATTATATTGGAATTTTGATAATAGTTTATTTTGATTAAAAAATACACTTTCAATCAGAACCTTGTAATCTACTCCTAGTTCATCAATTAAATTATCAGTCGAAGAAAAATCCATTTCATCATAAAATCTTTTAAAAAGTTTTCTAATTCTCTTTTGTCTATTAATTTCGCCAAGTAGTAAAATAAATACACAAATTATAAGATATAAAATTAAGAAGAGAAGAATATTATCAAAATTTTCTACTTTAAGGACTTTCATAATTAAGCAAAATACTAAAATATTGCTAAGCAAAATTATTATTGGCTTTGTAGTATTTTTCAAAAAACTATATTTCATAATTTTTTCGCATCCAATCTATAACCAAGTCCCCTTACAGTTATGATGAAATTATCTATTCCTATTGTTTTAAGTTTCTTGCGCAATCTATTAATGTTTACTTGTAAGATATTTTCATCGATATAAATGGTATTCCAGCCAGATTCTAAAAGCTCATCTTTAGTTAAAGTTTTTGGATAAGCTATTATTAGGGTCTTTAATAAATCACTTTCTGTTTGGCTAAGAATTATGAAAGTATTTTTATAGGTTAACTTATTTGTAGTAGTTTCAAGAACTAAATCTTTGATCCTTTCCTCATCAGAAAATTTTTCATATATATTAAGTAGTTTTTTGGCCCTTGCAATGAGCCTATTATACATAACTGGTTTTGTCAAAAATTCATCTGCTCCCAAATCAAAACTTAAAAGTTCGTCATCGAGTTTATCTCTGCTAGTTAAAACTAAAACTGGTATAGTTAGATTTTCTTTGATATACGACAAAATTTCATATCCACTTGCACCAGGTAAATTTATATCTAAAATAATCAAATCTGCCTTTGGAATTTCCATTAATTCTGGATCATCTATAAAATCATCCAATGCTATAGCTTCAAAACCATTAGATGTAAATATTTTTATTAACTCTTCTACAATTATCTTATCATCTTCTATAATATATACTTTTTTCTTATTCATAATTAATATCCTTAAATGAAACAAGTTTCTCACTAATAAGCATTAATAACATAAAAAAGACCGGTATCAAAATATAAAAAGCTAGCATATAAAAATTTGATCTAAAATATACATATTCTGCGCTTATAGATTTTATATATCTAAAGTAAAAAAAATAATTTATCAATGACAAAGATATGATAAGTCCATAAATCTTAATAATATGTGACTTTTGAATTTCCAACAAACTTTCTGCTGTATCTCCAAGAAGAGATAAAACTTTAAAGTCATTAGACTTTCTATTAAAAAATGTCATTATATTAATTGATAAAAATAGACCCGAGATAAGTATTAATATTACGGATAGAATTGTCAAAACAAATTGTCTAGATAGGATATTACTATATGAGTGCTTAATCATCCACACTAATGATTCAAATCTAATATTTCTTTTAAAGAAATCACTCCTAATCTTCTCCAATGCTAGATTTTTGCCATACTTTTCTATATATCCATCTGAAACAACAAAATTATAGGCAATTGGATTTTTCTCTCCTACAAGTCTGTCATATATATCATCTCTAATAACAAAAATATTACTTTCAATTTGGATATCATTTGCAAAAATAATGTCAGACCTAGCTGCAGCATTTACTTTAAATTTTAATTCCCCAATGCTTATAAATAATTCATTATCGTCCAAATACGAATTTATAGTTGCAAAACTAGTTCTATCTATTTCGTTAGAATACAAATAAATTGATTCTTCTTGTGAGCTAAGGTAAATAGCCTTATCACCATATATATTTTTATATGTTGAATAGTCCATAATCTTTGGAGAGGATACCGGGTAACCATTTGTTAAATCTACTAGATTTTCTATTTCATTTTTAAAGTCACTATCATCAATATCAGAAAAGCCACTAATATTAATAGGATAAATATCAGAAAAAATATTACTATAATCTTCTCTTATATCATTTATAACATCAATGTCTTCAAAAACACTAAAATGAGGCCTTAATTTCGAATCTGTCACATAATAGCTAATTTCAAATACAGATGTGTGTAGGTTGGATAAAGCTATTGTAAGCGAAATCAAAATAAATAGCAGAATTATTTTAGCTTCACTGATATGAAATAGAAACAAAGATTTTTCATAACTATAAACTCTGGATGCCTTAATAATCCTTCTTATAAGAAATACTATAAGAATATCAATAGCTATTAAAAAAAAAGTAAGTTTAAAATTCATTATGGCATTATCACGAGCGTAGTACAAAAAACCAAGTATTAAAATAACTTGTATTATTAATACTGGAATTTTATGACTAATTACTTTATCCTGATACTTTTTCCCTAGTGATAATACAATTATCACTAATGAAAGTATGACAAATAATACAAGCAGAACAAGAGTAAGCCCCATTGCTTTTACATCAAAGTTGATTCTGTGAGTTCCAATATTTAAATCCAGTATTAAAATTGAGAGCAAGTCAATAATTTCAGCTAGAAAAATTCCCAAAGAAAGTCCAAGTATAAAACCTATAAATGTTTCAAGACCTATAGAACTTAGCAAGATCATGTATAGCTTACTTCTTTTCAACCCCATATTAATTAAAAGTTTTATTTCATCATGGCTGTTATAGATCTCATTTTTTAACCCATAGTAACTAAGAACTGCAAATAAAGCAATTGCTATAATGTAGGTTTTATATATGTTAATAATTACATAGCTCCTACCATCTTCATATAAATATTTAAAAATCTCATTATTTTGAATACTTAATAGTAAATATGAAAAAACCGTAAATATTATAAGTATTTTTAAAACTAAATTTTTAGATTTATTTTCTTTCAAATTTATTTTGAAGTCTTTGTTCATAATATCTCACATAATGATTTGCTTGTTTGCCTTGTTAATTCTATTATAATAATCCTTTTGATTCTCATTATCCCCTATCATAAGCTCATTAATCAATTTTCCATCTTTTATAAACATAATCCTATCTGCAAAGCTAGCTGCATAAGAATCATGGGTCACCATTATTATTGTTGTGTGGTCTTCTTTGTTAATATCTTTTAATATCTTAAGTAAATCAATAGAACTTTTTGAGTCAAGCGCTCCTGTAGGTTCATCAGCTAGAATTATTTTAGGTTCGATAGCTATAGCTCTAAGGGCAGCAACTTTCTGTTTTTGTCCCCCAGATAAGTTTTTGGGATATTTATTTAGTAGTTCAAAAATATCCATTCGCCTTGCTAGTATATGAATTTTATGCATATCCCATTTTTTGCTATGGATTTTAAAAGGTATTAGTATATTTTCTAGGGATGAAATATTATCAATTAATTTAAAGTCTTGGAATATATAGCTTACAAGATTTCCCCTATAATTTTCCAATTCTTTTCTGCTAAAACTATTAATATCCTTACCATCAAATATGATTTCTCCATTAGTCGCTTTAGATACTCCTGCCAGCATATTTAATAGTGTAGTTTTGCCAGATCCACTTGTTCCCATTATAGCAAAAAATTCACCATCCAAAACATCAAAGCTCATTTCATCTATGGCAGTAAATGAAGATTTACCTCTTCCATAAGTTTTTTCAAGATATTTAATTTCTAAAATTCTTTTATAATTCATATCATGCCTCAAAAATATTATAACATTATAAAAAGAAAACTGCTTAGTTAGCAGCTTCCTTTATATCGGCTATATTATCTGTATAGGTCATCTCATTTGTCATAGATATATATTTTTCATAAATACCCAATACATCTTCATCTTTTCCGACTAATTTACTAGTAACCTTGCCTTGACTATTGTCAAGATATGTCTCAAATAAATCTCCATTTTCATCATATAAACAATATCCGTAGTTAAGATCATCAGAAATAATAACCTTATAACCAAAATCTGTTTTTTCCACCTTATTATAATTATCTAAAGCTCGAAGTACACTTTCTTCACCAAAACTTAGTTCATTTGATGTACTTATTGTTGGAATGTCATAATCAGATCTATTATCACTATGATAGAGATTAGTTTTTGTATCTATCCAAGTTCTGTCATCGCCTTTTGATATAAAGACATTTAGGTAATTATTTTTTAATCTTCCGCTGATATCTATATCATTTTCTTTATCATAGCCATTAATGCTAATATATTCTATGGACCCATCTTCTGATTTTGTTTCCCAATATTCTACTACATTTTCTCTTTGCTTATTTTCTAACTTTTCAATGAAGTCCTTGGTAATTTCATCCGAATTTTCTTTTATAGCAATGACTTCAGCTCTTCTTTCGTCATTCTCTTCTTGGTAGTAGTTATTATTAAATCCAGTAAAGATTCCAAGTCCTGCTACTACTACTATTGATGCAAACAAAATATTTCTTTTTTTCATAACATCCTCCTTTGTTTGTGATTATAGGATATCATGCTTTATTCATTAATTTAATTACAAGTTTTGTAAGAAATCTAAATATCAGCTTTTATGCCAAGATATTCATAAGTCCCTTTCATATCTAATCTATTTTTCATAATATAATCAATTTTCAAGTCTGTAGGGACTAGGATCATGTATTTATTTGCTCCTAGAAATGATTCCATGTATGTTTGGTCTTTTTCTAAAAATTTATATATTTGCTCTTTTCCAATTGGATTTAGTCTAATTTGATCGAAGTATCTGATTATTTCTGGTCCCATGACAGTGGAATCTGTTTCGTTATTTGAGTAATCTTTGCTGTTTGATGCAATATTTAGCATTAGGGCAAGGCTTCTGTTTATTTTTGTATTTTTGAAAGTTCTAAGGGATATCGCATCTTTTTCTGATACAAATAGGTAGTCACCATCAGTATATTCTTCCCTAAGTTCATCAACTATTTCATTTATAGGGTCTTGATAATAATATTCTTCTGGATTTGCCAATATTTCTTTCATACGATCTCTTATGATAACTGAGATATTCATATCGCCTATGCTAGTAAATTTGGGTGCTTTGCCAGCTTCTGCTTTTTGAACTATTATTTTTTTATTTTTACTAAGAATTTGCTCAATTCTCCAAATAGATCCTGCCAAGTAAATATTTGTGTCAACTTGGATTTCTGGGCTAATTTCTAATTCGCCTATTTTTGCTTTATCATTATAAACTGTGTATACTCCACCTGTTATAAATTGATTATAAAAATTGCCTCGACTCATAAGCTTTTCTATAGCACTTCCTGCTATTACTTCATTCTCCAAAATCTCTATATATCCCTCTTTTGCCAAATGATCGCTAATTTGTGCAAATTCTTTATCACTTATATCAGAAAATGTCGATAATGTTTTATTGAGGTACTTGTATTCTTCAAGCCTTAGTCCAAAATTTTCTAAAAGTGTTGAAAGTACTTGGTGGGCAAAAACATCATAGGCTTTGAGTGTATTTTCCGTTTTGTCCAATATTCCTTCTTCATATAGGCTTATTGTAGCCAGGGATTCTAGCAAATCCCAAGGATTGGCAGATATTTGGTGGAGGATAGAAGTTTTTGTCTTTCTACCACTTCTGCCAAGTCTTTGAGCTAGTGATAGGACCGAATGACTTGGTCCATATTGGCATACGCTTGTAACCGCACCAATATCTATGCCAAGTTCTAAAGTTGATGTTGCACATATTACAAATTGCTCCATCTTAGCTTCCTTGGCAAAGTCTTCAATTTCTTTTCTCCTATTTTTACTTACTGATGAATGGTGGGCAAAAACTCTAATATCTTTGCCACTTTCCTTAAATTCTTGGCCAAGTTTAACAGCAAAAGTTTCAACCTTATCCCTGGAATTGGGAAAAACTAACATGGCCCCATCGTCAGCATAGGCACTTATCTTTTTAATAGAATCAGAGGAAATAGTTTCTGATGGAAAGTAGTCAATTGTCACTTCTAAATTATTTCTAGATTTATCGACTATGATATTTGTATCTCTTCCATTTGCAAAAAAGTTTTTAGCTAAGTCATAATTATCTTCACCAATGGTTGCAGAAAGTCCAATCATTCTTGGGTTATCATAAGTATAACGTAAGATTCGTGTAAGCAAGGACTTTAACTGAAGACCCCTATTACCTGTTAAGAAGCTATGAATTTCATCTACTATTATTACTTCAAGATCTTTGAGAAGATTTTTTGCAAGATCTGATTTACCAGATAGGAGAGCTTCTATAGATTCTGGTGTGATTAGGACAATACCCCTATGATTTTCTATGAGGGCATCTTTTTTACTCTTGCTAGCTTCGCCGTGCCAGGCAGTTATAGCTATGTCCATATCTAAGCACATATCATTTATTCTCTTAAATTGGTCATTGATTAGAGCTATTAGTGGCGAAATATACAAAATTTTAAGGCCATTATCAAAGTCATCAATCGAACTTATAGCTGGCAAAAAAGCAGCCTCAGTCTTGCCCTGGGCAGTTGCAGCAGACAGGATTAGGTTGTTGTCATTGGCAAAATATGTTTTGATGCTGGCATTTTGTATCCTTGTAAGTTTTGGCCAGCCTTTTTCGTGGATATAAAACCTCAAGCCCCTGTTTAATAGTGAGTAAGCATCTGTCATATTATTTCAATCTCATCGTCTTTATCGTCAGGGTCTTTGACTACACCAACTATATTTTTAAATTTCATGGATAGAATCTCGCTAATTTCTACATCAGGATTTTGCCTTTTTAAATCAAGAATCTCTATAAAATCCTTTATCACAGCACGTGGAGTTAAGAATTCATAAGCTCCAGGTCTGTTTAGTTGACCTTCCATATAGGTAATTATCTCATCATGGCTTATAGTAATAGCTTCTTTATAATTTACATTGTAAATATTTACCAAATTTTCTAAGAGTGTGTAGATTTCTTCGTTGGAAAGTGGCTTTAGTCCTAGAACCGTTCTATTGGTGTTTATGAGTTTACTATCCATGCTATCTTCGCTACCAAGGCGTCCTTTTAAGGCTCCATAAGAAGACATCCCCCTATTTTCATCAAAGACTGTTTTTCTTGTAGCTCCAAAGTTTACAAATAGGCCTCTAGCTTCATTGGACTTTGTTTCGTTATAAATATTTAAAATTCTTTCGTAGTTTCTCTCACGACTTACTGCATAAGGGAGTTTGTAGAGATTCACTGCTTCATCAAAATTAACTACAAAGCCTGCAAAACCAATCTCAAGGAAAAGCTCGCTCATATTTTTAAGGGCATCAAACCAGTTATCATCTGTTATTATTTGATTGATACCAAGGATTTTTTTCGCTTCAGTTTTTGTAGTTATATCTCCCCTCAGCCATCTGATGGCATTGGTTTTAAGAAGCCTATTATCTGATATGAAACCCTCATAGTACTTGCTAAGAGCTTGGCCAAATTCATAAGATAGGCCAACAGCCTTAAATCTCGCAAGAGTATTTAATATTTCATTTATAACTTGATCTTCCTTTGCTCCCTTTAAAATTTCAATAACATCTATTGAATTATCACTAGCAATATTATTTGCCAATTGGTTAATCCATTCCTCTATGATAATCTCAAGGACATTCCCAGTTCTTTGAGTTTTTGTTTTTATATTGTCTATAATCTCCGTGTATAGGGCGACAGCTTTTCTATCTGTGGCATAAAATCTTCTCGATGGAGTAAGGTCTAGACTTGAAACTACAAAGTTTTTGCCAAGAGAGATTTGTTCAATAGTTGCTAGCATAAAGCTTTTTCCAGATCCAAAGTCTCCTACCCAAAACCTTATATCAGAACCACCATCAGTGATATTGTCCAAAATTTTTATAAGTTCATCTACTTCCCTATTCCTGCCTACTAGAAGATGTTGGACTCCCATATTTGGGACAACCCCACCTTCTAGAGACTTTATAATAGTATTTGCTTCTTTGGGGTTAATTCTTGTTGCCATCTAAGTACTCCTTTATCATTTCAACATAAAAAGGGTCAATAATAACATTATCATCTTCAATCATTAAGGCTTGGTCGCCTACAAAATCAAAAAGTTCATCATTTATCTTTCCTAGGAAGGTGTTTATAGTTAGCTTATAAGCTATAGCAAAGTCTTCAAACTCCTCTTTGTTCATAGATCCTTTTTCTAAAATCTTTTTTAAAATCTCATGGTATTTCCCACTATTATCTTGGTTTTCTTCTTTTGTATCTTCAGGAAAATCTTCTTCTGGTTTATCATCATCCAAAAATTCGTTGACCATGCTGACAGTTTTACTAAGGTTACTCCTAGAGGTGTCAATCCTATTTATATCAACTTCTATCTTTTTTAATTTGTTTTTATTTAGTGATTTTATTTCTTCATAAGTGGATAGATTCATATTTCTTGAATCTACCAAGGAAATAAAATCGTAAAAGTTGTCAGCTTTTATTATTTCAAATAATATATTTTCGTGTGATTTTTTATTATAATCAAGTTTGTATATATAAAATAAGGCAATTATCCTATCTTCTGCATTATCTGATTTTACAATTGCTTCTAAAATCTTTGGGAATTTATCCAATCTAGATATTTCCTCCATAAAAGAAATTTTCCCTTTTAAATCAAGCCTTTCCATATAATTAACATAGTCTTTTATTTTACCAGGATTTTCTTTTAGATGATCTTCATAAATCTTGTTAATAAAGTTAGGGTCTATGGTTTTTATATATGATTTTTGGATTTTTTCTATATATTCTAGGAGTTTACCACCGTCAAATTCCACTAAGTTTTCTTCTGCCTTAGCTTGATTGCTCTTATTAAAGAAAGTAAAAACTTCTCTAATATTTTTCTCGCTAATAATTAGTATACTTTCTAGGGCAAGCTTTGATTGCTTGTAAGGCTGCATAATTCTAATGAGACTTATGCTATCAATGTCATCATTGTCAAAAATTTTCCTTAGAGTAAATAAGTACATATTAAGGAGAAGTTCTACAACAAGAGGACTTTTCCAAAGGACATTGTTGCGCTTAGATATTTGATTGATGGCTAATTCCTCTTCTTTTGATATCTTATATTTTTCTCTTAGAAGCCCATCTTTATCCCACCAAATTGAAACTTTATTATTATCAGTAAGATTAAAATATTCTCTAGTTTCTTTATGAGGTTTTTTAAGATTCTTAGAAAGCTCCAGTGCTCTGGCTTCAATCAAATACCTAGCCTTTTTTGATATGGAATTTTCAATGATTTGATATGATTTTTCTATAGATTTGTTATATAGGGGGTTATAGAAACTCAAGACTGTATTTTCAGCAATAAGATAAATTGTATAGTATATATCATAGGAAAATTGCTCACGTCTTAACCTTGATACTAATCTCGCAATGCTTGTCCCTTCTTTGTTTAAGTGATATTCCAAGCTATCACATAAGTCAGCATAGGTCTTCAAGGAGGCAATATTAACTTGAGATACTCTCATGGCAGGATTTTTGTAATATCGGTCAAGCTTTAATATCCAATACTTGTAATCTTTGATGAGTGGTTTTTCATTGAAATTTTCTTTTGGGATTTTTTCTTCCTTATCTAGGCTTATATCAATCACACCTTTTAAATTTGATGAATCTATTGTTCTTTTAATAGTCTTATTTTCTCCATTAGATAATTTGCTCAGGTCACTAAGCATTCCATTAATCATCTTTTTTATATCATCAAATTCCATAAGTTTCCCTCCTTTTTACCTTTACTTATCATTATACTTTTACTTATAATAAACTTCCTTAATTTATCAATCTTCAAAAAGTCTATTTGATAAGAAAATATCAGCTTTTTTTACAATTATTACTTGCAAAATGTTTACTTACTTTATATGATAGAAGTGTAAATAAATATATTAGGAGGAAATATGCAAAACAAAAAATCAAAATTATTATTTACAGTTGCTTTTGCTACAGCATTTTCCGTTACAAGCTTGTTTGCTGGATTTAATCCTGCTTATGCAGCAAGTTTGACTGAGGCGGAAAAAGTAGAATTTGAGAATTCATACTTTAACAACAGCGTTGTTAACAAAGCAAGTAGAATGTTACTAAAAGATGCACCTGCTACAACAGCAAATATCAAAGATACTCTTAACCAACAAATCGCTGAATCAGATGCACTTCTTGCAGAAAGTAAAGATGTGATTGAAACTATCAGACCAGAAAGAGCTAACGAATCCAAAACAATTAAAGATTTGGATCAATCAGTTTTCGATAACCAAGTTTATCAAGAAGCAATATTTATGCTCTTTGACCTAACTCCAAAGACAGTTGAATCTATCAAAGGTTCCCTAACAGAACTATTAAATTCATCTATCCCAGAAAATAACGAAGCTACTAATCTTCTTTATTCTATGCGTGGCTTAAAACAAATCAGCATAATCCACTACAATGACACACACGGCAGAGTAGAAGAAAACGCTAAAAACGGTGAAATCGGCTATGCTAAAATTAAAACTTTCTATGATTACAAAAATGTAAATAATAATACCCTCCTCCTAGATGCTGGAGATACATTACACGGAACAATTTTTGCAAATATTGCCCAAGGACAAAGTGTTGTCGAAGCAGTTAATAAAATGGGACTTACAGCTATGACAGCTGGTAACCACGACTTTAACTACGGCTATAAGAGACTTCTAGAATTAAAAGACCTTGCCAATTACCCAATCCTTGGCTCTAATGTAGTTGATGAAAGTGGCAATCAAATCCTTGATGTTAGCCAAATTGTTGAAATAAATGGTGTAAAAGTTGGTATATTCGGACTTTCCACTCCAGAAACCAAGACAAAGTCTTCTCCAGTAAATACCGAAGGATTGACATTTGAAGATCCAGTAGAAGTAGCAAAAAAAGAAGTTGAAAACTTAAAGGCCAATGGCGCTGACATAGTTGTTTGCCTAACTCACCTTGGTATAGATGAAGAAAGTGAAGATACATCTACTAAAGTAGCTGACAATGTTGATGGAATTGATCTAATCATAGACGGTCACTCTCACAGCCAACTTGACGAAGGAAAAATCGAAAAAACAACCCTTATTGCACAAACAGGAGCACACGGCTACAACCTTGGTGAAGTGACACTCCTTGTAGACAAGGATAATAAAGTCAATGCAAAATTCGCTAAGCTCCATCCTTACAAAAAAATGCAACACATCAATGCTAACCAAGAAATTCTTGATGTAATTAATAAATACAGTGAAGCAAACAAAGATGTATTAAGCCAAAAAGTTGGTATGACAGATGTCGACCTTGACGGTGTTCGTGGCAATGTTAGAACAAAAGAAACTAACCTTGGCGATTTCATCGCTGATGCTATGAAAGAATCAATAGGTGCAGATATTACAATCACAAATGGTGGCGGCATAAGAGATTCAATAGTAAAAGGTGACATTACAAAAGGTGATGTACTTACAGTATTCCCATTCACCAACTTCCTAGTAAAAATCGAGATTACAGGTGCAGATATCCTAGCTGCCCTAGAACACGGTCTAACAGATACTCCAAACGAAGCTGGTAAGTTCCCACAAATAGCTGGTATGACTGTAAAATATGATTCAAGCAAAGAAGCTGGTAGTAAAGTAACAGAAGTATTAGTTAATGGCGAAGCTCTTGATCCAAACAAAACTTATTCACTAGCAACCAATGATTTTATGGCTATTGGTGGAGATGGATACGAAATGTTTAAAGGCAAAACAAGAAGCGAAGAAAGAGGACTCATCTCTGATATCTTCGAAGAAGCTATCAAGGCAAATGGAACAATAAATCCTAGCACAGATGGAAGAATGACAGATATAAGCAAATAGATAGTAAAAGCTCTTATGAAAATAGGAGCTTTTTTTATATTTATTTATGATTTATATATAACTTTGACATTTGACTCATTAAGAAATATAATTATCATCACAAAGGAAGAAAGGAGATTACGATGAACAAAAAACTATTAGCATTAGCTTTAGCAGGTACATTCGCATTTGCAGGTTGTGGTAACAACGCTGAAGAAAAACCAGCAGAAACAACAACAGAACCAGCAGTAGAAGAACCAGCAAAAGACGAAGCTGACAAAGCAGCTGACGATGCAGCTAAAGAAGCTGATGACGCAGCAGAAAAAGCTGACGATGCAGCAGAAAAAGCTGATGATGCAGCAAAAGATGCAACAGACGCTGAAGATGCAGCTGATGACGCAAACGGAAATAACTAATTTAAATAATAAATCAAAAACTAAGAGCTAGCATTTTTGCTAGCTCCTTTTATTTTATCCTTATCTTACAATAGTATGCATTGTATCATAGTTCATAGATTCTGCTATTCCCATCAAATACCTATCATCTTCCGTAATATCATCTTTTTGCCCATATAGGTATTCATCTATCACATAGGCCCTGTTAAGCAAGCCATAATCATCAAAAATCGTACCTACCCAGGTGGTGTGATAAGTAGTATTTAAGATCTTTGCTCTTGAATCATCTTCTCCCTTATAGATTATTGTATCAACCAATAAGCCGTGTTCTACCCTATAATCACCATCAAAATTATTGTGATTTTGATTGGAAACAAGATTACCTAGTGAATAATAAATTATTCCCTTTCTACCATCCTTTGCCTCATATTCTTCCCTTGGTTGGATTACGTGGGGATGGTTGCCAATAACCATATCTGCGCCCCAATCAATCATATCGTGGGCAAGTTCGATTTGATACTCTGCAGGGTAGGATTGGTATTCAACTCCCCAGTGTGGATAAATTATAATGAATTCTGCTCCATCTTTGATAGCATTAGAAATATCTCTTCTTATCAGAACACTATCAATCATATTTACTTTTGCCAGTTTATCAGCAGAATCTAGCAAATATTCAAATCCATTTAATTGCTCAGCATAAGCAAGTATTCCTACCTTAATCCCATTTATATCCTTTATCAAATAGTTTTTATCTGTGCTATTTTTTTGTGTACCAACATTTTCTATACCAGCTTTATTTATTGCTTCAATTGTATAGTCCAAACCATCTAGGCCAGTATCCATACAATGGTTGTTGGCAGTTGTTATAACATCAACCCCAATATCACTTAAGGCTCTAAAAATATCTCCATTTGAATTAAATGTCGGATATCCTGAAGGTTCTAGGTCTGGATGACTTGTAAATTCACAATTGACCATAAAATAATCACCCTTGGATACATAATCTTTTAATTTTTCAAATGGTCTATCGTAATTGTAATCACCTGCTCCATAGTTTCTAGCATAGTTATCAAAGTTAATGTGAGGCAATACATCTCCTGCAAAAAATAAACGAGCCATTTTGACATTTGTACTTTGTTTTTCAAAGCTTGCCGCTTTGGCTATGTTTAAATTGGCGAATGAAAAAATACTCAGAAAACTTATAATAATGAATTTTTTAATTTTTTTCATAAGGTACCTTTCTAATAGAGTTTTAACCATTATATCACGATTATGTGGAAATTAAAAAAACTGACCACAATATCATTTGATATTATAGTCAGTTTAATCTCACAAATTTATTTTATCTATCTGGGCTTTCGTAACCATTTTCTACTATGGTTTCACCATCACATGTGTTGATTCTTTTACCTTCGAATTCAACAATACCACAGTTTTCGCCATTGCTCATTGGAACGTCTTCATTTGATTTTTTGTTTACTTCTTGATTATCACCAGCTTCGAAAACTTTTTTTTCATTTTCTTGTACCATAATATCCTCCTATGAATATTTAATGATTATCTTATATCTATTTTACCCATTTTTATTAAAATCTCACACAAAAAAAGACCCAACTGGGTCCTTTTTCTAGTGGGTTGCTCCACCTGTAATATTCAAATCTTTTTTGTCATCGTATTTTACAATTGCTCTAATAGCCGCATTTAGGCCTCTTACAATATCATCTAGGCTCATTGAAGCTGTGTTAGGTTTATCTACTACTTGTTCTGTCAAAAATGGTACGTGGATAAATCCTGCTTTTATATTTCCATATTTTTCTGCTAGGTATAGGTCTTGGTACATTATGTGGTTGCATACAAAAGTACCTGCTGAATTTGATACACTTGCTGGTATATTTTCTTTTTTAATTTCTTCTACCATAGCCTTGATTGGTAGGCTTGCAAAATATGCTGGCGCACCATCTTCTCTGATTTTAACATCTATTGGTTGGTTGCCTTCGTTATCTTCTATACGAGCATCATCTTCGTTGATTGCAACACGTTCTACTGTTATACCATATCTTCCACCGGCTTGGCCAACTGAAAGGATCACATCTGGTTTAACTTCTTTGATTTTTTCCTCAACTACATCGCTAGCCTTATGAAATACTGTTGGTATTTCAAGCTTTATTATCTCTGCGCCTTCGATATTTTCATCTATTCTTTTTACAGATTCGATTGCTGGATTTGTTGGTTCTCTGTCATTGGCTAATAGCTTGGCATCATAGTCACTTAAGGCGTATTCTTTTATATACC
>CABTWT010000004.1 GCA_902488555.1 uncultured Anaerococcus sp. | reverse complement strand
TGACCCATTAGCTCAGTCGGCAGAGCACTTGACTTTTAATCAAGGTGTCGCGCGTTCGAATCGCGCATGGGTCACCATTTTTGGAGAGGTACCGAAGCGGTCATAACGGGGCGGTCTTGAAAACCGTTAGGGTGCAAGCCCACGTGGGTTCGAATCCCACCTTCTCCGCCAAATAATAAATCAGGTAGCTTACTCTATCTGATTTTTTTTGAAGATATTTTAATAAATATGGAATATTTATTTATATTTTAGTGGTGTTAGGTATCCGATTTTTTTGGATGTAGATTTATTTTATATGTATTATAATTTTTTGTGACCCATTAGCTCAGTCGGCAGAGCACTTGACTTTTAATCAAGGTGTCGCGCGTTCGAATCGCGCATGGGTCACCATTTTTATGTTTAAATTTTTTGATTTTATTATATTTCTTATGTTTTGATAGGTCCATTTTTTTTATGTATATATATTAAATTCACTTTTTTTTAGTTAATTAATTCGTAAGTTTAATTATTGTATTTTGGATTTATACTACTATCATGAATTATTTGTAATTTGGTTTTATAATCAAAAATAGCTTTACAATATCTGTTTTCAAAAATTCTACAGATATTATAAAGCTAAGTTTTTTTATTTTATCAAGCTTTCTAGTATTTGAATTGTATTTAAAGCTGCACCTTTTCTCATATTATCAGCCACACATATTAGGTCTAAACCATGTTCAACTGAAATATCTTTTCTTATTCTGCCTACATATACAGGGTCTTTTCCAGCAGCTATTATTGGCATAGGGTATTTTAAATTTTTGAGGTCATCATATAAGACAATTCCATCAGCATTTTTGTATAATTCGAAAATATCTTTTATGTCAAAATCTTCTTTTGTTTCAACGTTTATTGCAACCATGTGAGATGTTTTTACAGGTACTCTTGCTGTAGTTGCTGTTATTTTAATTGAGTTGTCATGGAAGATTTTTTTTGTTTCATTTATCATTTTCATTTCTTCTTTGCTATAGCCATTTTCTAAGAAATCATCAATGTGCGGTATGACATTTCCTATAATTGGATAGGGATAAAATATGTTTTCTTGACCTTTCATTCCTCTTTCCAAGTCTTCTAGTCCGTTTTTTCCTGAGCCTGAAACTGCTTGATATGTTGTATATACAATTCTTTTTATACCGTATTTTTTGTATATTGGGTATAGGGCTACTACTGATTGTATTGTTGAGCAGTTTGGTGATGGGATTATGTTGCCTTCATATTGTGCATCTTGTGGATTTATTTCTGGGACTACAAGTGGTTTATCTTCATCCATCCTATATGAACTTGAGTTATCTATTATTTTTATCCCAAGTTTTGCGGCTACGGGTAAAAATTTTTTTGCCAAGCTTGAATCTAGGGCTCCAAGTGCATAATCAATTTTTTCTTTTTTTAGATTTTCTTCACTTAATTCTATTATTTCGTATTCTTTATCTAAAAATTTTATTTTTTTGCCTGCTGACCTTTCAGATGCAAAGAAATAAATATTATCTATAGGTAAATTTCTTTCTTCTAATATGGAGCGCATTGTTTCTCCAACTAAGCCTGTCGCTCCAAAAATCGCTAAATTAAAAGTCATAGTTTTTCCTCCTTTTATTAATAATACCAAGGCTATTTTTTAGTGTCAACTCTAATTACTTAATTAGTTTTCTGACCTTGACTTTAATTTTTTTCTAATATAAAATTTTTTTAAATAGATTGAGGAGGATAAGATGACAAAAATTGCATTATTAGGATTTGGGACTGTCGGCAGAGGACTATATAATATTTTAAAGGAAAAAAAGGAACTTTTAAATTCTCTTGATATAAATATTGAAATTTCTAAGATTTTGGTCAGAAATATATCCAAGTATAAGGATATAGACAAAAATCTTTTAACTAACGATTATAATGATATTTATTTAGATAAGGATATAGATATTGTTGTTGAAATGACAGGAGATGTAGAAAATTCTTATATTTATATAAAGAAAGCTTTAGAAAATGGTAAGGATGTTGTAAGTTCAAATAAAGCTGTAGTAAGTAAATATTTTGAAGAATTAATGGAAATTTCTCAAGATAAGGGTAGGCTATTTTTATACGAAGCCTCAGTTGGTGGAACAATTCCAATTGTAAGAGAGGTAAAATCTTTATCTATATTTAATAATATTAATAAAATTTATGGTGTTCTCAATGGAACTAGCAATTATATTTTATACAATATGTTTGAGAATAATAAAGATTATGCTGAGGTTTTAAAGGAAGCTCAAGAAAAAGGTTTTGCTGAACACGACCCCACTGATGATGTTAAGGGATTTGATATGAGAAGAAAGCTTAGGATTCTTATGTCAATTATTTGTAAGGGTAAAATTACTGAAGATGATATTGAAGTTTTTGGACTTGATAAGATTAATAAAATAGATGTTTTATATCTTTCTGGTAATTATAGAGTTAAAGAGGTTTGCCTTGGACAAAAATTAGGCGATAATTATGTATGTATAATTGAACCTTGTTTATTCAAAAAAGATGAAGATTTAGCAAGGCTTGAGGGCGCCTATAATATGGTGGAAATTTATGGGGATTATTTTGAAAAGATAACTTTAAAAGGTCCTGGTGCTGGCTCTTTACCTACTGCCTCTGCTGTTCTTCAAGATATAATTGATGTTATAAAGAAAAATGATATAAGAGTTTATGGTGGAAATGACCTTGTCAATTATAATGATAATTTTGAGGGTCAATATTACTTAAGGACTAGCGGTGATTTTCCTGAAGATCTTGTTGAAAGGGAAGAAATATATAAGGGTCAAAAAATTATTTTTACAAAGAAGATTAAAAGATCAGACTTTTTAAATTTAATTAAGGATAAGGATGCGTTTTTTGCAAGGTGTATCAATTAGATAATTACGATTTTATTACAAATTAATAAATTCTAATTTATTTAACTTATTTACTCTATAATAGTAAGCGGAGGAATAAATAAATGAAAAAAAGACTTATTATATTTTTTATGGTTTTTTCCATAATTATTACTAATTTTATATTTGCTGAAAATAAACTTAATTCTCAGGAGGAAATAGCTCCAGGAGTTGTGAACTTTCAATACACAGTTAAAACAAGTAAGGGAAATGCAATCTTAAATGTTTTAAAGTGTGATTTAAATAATCCTTATATTAAGTTAAATACTGTTGCTGGAAATGGTTCTTATACTGAGAAGGCAAGTGTTTCTCAAATGGCAAATAGAACTAATGCAGTTGGACTTTGTAATGGTGATTTTTTTAGTATGGCTCTTCAAGGGGTTCCTCTTGGACCTTCAATTATTGATGGTGACATAAAATCATCTCCTGGTGTTTTAACAGATATATATTCTTTTGGGATTGATTCAACAAATACTGCCTATATTTTAGATACAAATTTTGGTGGAAAAGTTACAGCACCCAATGGAACAACTTATAATATTGACGGATTAAATAAGAATTTATATTGGTATCAACCTTCTAAGGAATACTCTCACGAATCTAAGATTCAAATGTATACAGATTTTTGGACTTCAAAATCTCGTGGTGATAAAACTGCTGGAGAGGTTCTATTGAATCAAGATAATGTCGTTGAAAAAATTATTTATGACAAGAATTTAGACTTAAAAATTCCAAGTGGTTATAAGATTTTACAAGTGAGCGGAGCTAGTGCAACATTTGTAAAAAATAATATAAAAATTGGAGATAAATTAAAGATTACTTATGATATTTATCCTCAGAAATCTTGGAAAATGCTAATAGGTGGACATTCTCTTTTGGTTGATAATTCCAAAACAAGACCCTATAAAAAAGATATAAATTCTATTGGAGGCACTAGAGCTAGAACTTGTATAGGAATAGCCGATGGAGGCAAGAGCGTATATATTGTTTCTTGTGAAGGAAGAACAAAAAGATCAAGCGGAATGAGTTTAAATGAACTTTCTAATTTTATGGTTAATTTGGGTTGCCAAAGAGCTTTAAATTTAGACGGTGGTGGCTCAACAGCTATGGTTGTGAGAAATCTCGGTGATTTGAATAGAACAAGAGTTATAAATCCTGAAGGAAATAAGGCTGAAAGAAAAGTAGTTAACGGTATTGGAGTTTTTAATACTACAAAAAATACTGGACAAATTATAGACGGAAAATTAAAAGGAAATACTGATTTAGTTATAGGTCAATCAACTGACTTTTCTTTAAAATCAGCCTGGGATAAGTTTTTAAATCCTATTGATATTTCTGATAGAACCTATAAATTAAGTGAAAATTCAAATGGTCAAAATATCTTAAATGGCACTTCTTATCTTGCTATGGTTCCTGGAAAATTCAATTTATCTTTAACTACTAATAAGGGAGAAAATATTAGTAAAGAAATAAATATTAAAGATTCTAAAGCTTTTGAATCTCTTGAAATTATTAGTGATTCAAGAAATGTTAAGCCAGGGGATAAAATTAATTTCACTATAGAAGCTAAAGTTGATGGAAAAGATATAAAACTTTCGCCAAGAGTTTTCAAATTCCAACTTCTTGATGTTGATGGAAAGCTTGATGTTAATTCTTCAACAGTAACAATAAATAAATTAGGCACAAATCCAAAACTTATCGCTAGTATCAATGATAAAAAAGCTGAGCTTAATTTCCTTGATGCAAATGCAAAGACTGTTACTATGAATATAGGCAAGAAGACTTATAAAATTAATGGTCAAAAAGCACAAATGGATACAGCACCTTTTATAAAAAATTCAAGGACAATGGTGCCTCTAAGATTTATTGTAGAAGCTTTGGGCTATCAAGTTGATTGGAACGGTGAAGAGAAATCAGTTTTTGTAAGAACAAATGATATAAATAATGACATTTATTTTAAAGTTGATTCTAAGAAAATTAATGTAGGAGAAAAATCAATCACAGTAGATACGCCTGCTATTATTAAGGGTGATAGAACCTTTGTACCTATAAGGTTTGTTGCAGAAATTTTAGGTATGGAAGTAAGCTACAATGCTAATGATAAAGAAATAGTTCTAGTAGATAAGAATCCTAAAAAGACTAATGAAAATTCTATAACTAAAGCTAACAATAATTCCTTAATAAATAACAATAAAGTTGATAATAATGTAAATAATAATATTAATAGAAATTCCAATGCAAAAAATACTAACAGTCAAACTAATAGTAACCACTACAATATAACACAGAGTGACCTGAATCAATTAGATAAAGATTCTGGTGAGTTGGAATCTATCATATTGGATAAAAATAAAGCAAAGTAAAATAGAACATTTACTATATTATTTATTAGGATTATAATGTTTAAGGTGATATGAATGAATGAAGTTAATAAAGAAGAAAAGAAAAAATCAAGTCTTATGGATGATTTAAAAGTTGTAATTTCTGCTGTAGTGATAGCTTTAATAATAAGAAATTTTGTTTTTAACTTAGCTGTAGTAAATCAAACATCTATGTTTCCTACTCTTTATCCTAAGGATCTTGTGCTTGTAGATAGAATAGTCGATTGGACCCATAATTATAAAAGAGGACAAATTGTTATATTTAAGAGTCCTGAAGACAATAAAAATCTGATAAAAAGACTTATTGGTGAACCTGGAGATGAAGTTCATATTGAGTCGGGTAAGGTTTATGTTAATGGCAAAGAATTAGATGAAAATTATTTACAAGAGGGTGTATATACAGATTCCTATGATGAAAACACCTGGAAACTTGGAAAGGATGAATATTTCCTAATGGGAGATAACAGACCTGGTTCCTATGATTGCAGAAATTTCGGACCCATAAAGGAAAAAGCATTAATTGGAGCAACAAAAAATAGAATTTATCCATTTAAAGATTTTGGCAAAATTGATAAATAATTAAACCGGCTTTTTAGTCGGTTTTTTATATATAGAAATTTATACATTTATAAATTTCCTCTGTAAATTGTAAACATTTTGTAATATAATCTATAGAGAAATGTAGAAAGGATTATTATGATTAAATTTGATAATGTATATAAAGAATACGATAATGGAACTCGTGCTCTTTCAAATATTAATTTACAAATACCAAAAGGAGATTTTGTATTTTTTGTAGGTCCATCGGGGGCTGGAAAATCTACCTTGATTAAATTACTTATTAGAGAAGAGAAAGTAAGTCGTGGAAGAATTTTAATTGATGATATAGATTTAAGTAAAATATCTGAATATCAAGTGCCTAGACTTAGGAGAAATATTTCAGTGGTTTTTCAAGATTTTAGACTTTTACCTAAAAAAACTGTCTTTGAAAATGTTGCATATGCCCTTGAAATTATTGGAGCGAGTCGTAGGGAAATAAATAGAAATGTTGGAAGAGCTCTTGACCTTGTCAGTTTATCGGATAAGAAAAAAGCTCATCTTGATGAGCTATCAGGAGGAGAAAGCCAAAGAGTTGCTATTGCTAGAGCAATAGTTAATAATGCTCCTATTTTAGTATGTGATGAACCTACTGGAAATTTAGACGAAAATACAGCTTGGGATATAATGAAAGCTTTAGCTAATATTAACGATCAAGGAACAACAGTAATTATGGCATCTCATGCAGTTAATATAGTTAATGAGATGAAAAAGCATGTTGTTACATTAAAAGATGGTAATATTGTTGGAAATATAGAGAAGGGTGGATACTATTGTGAGACTTGTACGACAACTGATTAATGTATGCAAAGAGGCATTTAAAAGTTTATGGCGTAATAAGACAATGGCATTTACTTCAACTATTTCTATAGCGGCTATGTTGACCTTATTAGGTGTTGTTTTGCTTCTAGTTTTAAATCTTAATGCCATGGTTTATCAGACAGGAGAAAAACTCGATAAGCTTGTTTTTTATCTTAAAGATGATGCACCTGCTGTTGATGTGAATAATTTTATTAAAGAACTGACAGAAGATGCAAGAGTTAAAAAAATTGATTATATATCAAGAGAAGATGCCTTAGAAGAATTTAAAGAAGGTTTTGGCGAAGATGTTTCTGTTTTTGAAGATATGCCTGGTGGCAATCCACTTCCAGCTTCTATCACAGTGGAAATGAAAGAACTTTCTCAAGGTTTAGATGTAAAAAACAAATATAAAGATTTACCTATAGTTGAAGATGTTGAATATCAATATGATTTTATAAGTAAAATGATGAGATTTGAGAATGGTCTTAAGTATGTAGGAATTGCAATTGTAGCCATATTATTTTTGGTTTCTGTACTAATTATGCATAATACTATTAAAATAGCCATTGCAAATAGAGAAAATGAAATTTCTATAATGAGATATATAGGAGCAACTAATTCTTATATAAGAGGACCTTTTCTTATAGAGGGAATACTCTTTGGTGTTTTTGGAGCTTTAATAGCAACATTTTTAACAGTGAATTTTTATTCATATTTATTTGAAAGAATAAATATGGAACTTTTTAAGATTACTAATATAGATCTTGTGGGTGTGGAACTTGTTAAGAATGACTTATTTATTGTATATCTATGTATAGGAATAGGTATCGGTTATTTAGGTTCTTTATTTTCTACAAAGAGATTCTTAAATGTTTAGGTGGTTTAATGTTTAAAAATAAAAGAAAATTTGTAATTTTTTTAGTACTTTTACTTTTTACTTCTGTTTTTGCGGATAGTGCTCAGTTGAAAAAGCAACAAGAACAAAAGAAAAAGGAAAAAGAAAAAGTTAAATCTCAAATGCAATTGAAAAAGGAGAAGATCAAGAATACTCAAGGTCAAGTCACAGATGTGGAAAAAGAAATTGATAAGCTTGATTCTAAAATTAACAACACAACTACTCAAATTACAAGTTTACAAAAAGATATTGACAAATTAAATATTGAAATAGAGAAAAATCAAAAAAAATTAAATGAAGCTCAAAAAAATTTAGATGATAATATTGACCTTTTCAGAGTTAGAATAAGAGAAATGTATAAAAGGGGCAATATAAGATATTTGGAAGTTATAATGAATTCTAAATCTATTGAGGATTTATTAAAAAATAACAAGAATATATCTAGAATTGCACAGGCAGACAGGGATTTAATTAATTATATAAGCCAACAAATTAAAACTATTAAAATGGCTAAAGAAAAATTAACAAATGACAGAAATGTTGTTAATGCAAAAAAGACTTCTCTAGTGATTGAAAGAAGTAATTATCAAACAGCTATTGAAGCTAAAAATCAATATATAAGTAAGCTACAAGAAAATATTGACTTATATAGAGAGGAATATAACAAAGCTCAGGCTCAATGGGATAATCTTGATTCTGAAATTGTCAAGTTACAAGAACAAATCAAAAAAGAAATTCAAAAAGAAAATGCAAAAAAAATGGCTAAGTCAGGACAAGGTATGAATATTGCCCCAAGCCCAAGAGCAGCAGGCAAACTAAATTGGCCAGTACCTGGACATACAAGAATTTCTTCTCCTTTTGGTCAAAGATTTCATCCAATTTTAAAGATTTATAGATTTCACTCAGGTGTAGATATTCCTGGACCGGCTGGAACTCCAGTTGTTGCAGCAGCATCAGGAACAGTAATTATGGCAAGACAAATGTCAGGATATGGCAATGTTGTAATGGTTGATCATGGGGACATAGTTACAGTTTATGCACATAATTCAAGAGTAAATGTAAGTGTAGGACAAAAGGTAAAAGCAGGAGATGTTGTATCATTTATAGGTTCGACTGGTCTTTCAACAGGGCCTCACCTGCACTTTGAAGTAAGAGTTAACGGACAACCTGTTAACCCCTTAGGATATATATAATGAAAAAAACAAAACGAATAATCATTTTTCTTGCAATATTAATTTTGACAAATATTGCAACAAGATTTATAACCTTACACGGTTTATTTTTAGGGACGACTGATAAATTTAACAATATAGTTCAGTTGGAAAATTTCATAAAAAAACACTATCTTTTTAAAGTTGATGAGAAAAATTTTGAAATTGGAGAATTAAAAGGAGCTGTAGCTTCTCTTAAAGACCCATATTCAGAGTATTTATCGCCTGAAGAGATGGATGCCTTAACAGAAGAAACTACAGGTAAATTTTTCGGCATTGGAGTTTATATAGCACCTGGTGAAGATGGTCTAATAACAGTAATCTCGCCAATAAAAGGTTCACCAGCTGAGAAGGCTGGTCTAAATTCAGGGGATAAAATACTGCAAATAAATGGTAAGGACTATACAGGTGATAATATTACTGAAGCTTCAAAAGCCATCAGGGGAGAAAAAGATTCTTTAGTTAAACTCTTAGTTTTAAAAAATGGAAGTAAAAAACCTCAAGAAATTAGTGTAAAAAGAGATCAAGTTAAAATAGCATCTGTTATAGAAAAAGAATTAGGAGAAATTGGTTATATAGGGATAACTGTTTTCGATGAAGATACAGATAAAGAGTTTGGCAAAGCCCTTGATGATTTAGTGAAAAAAAATAAGTCGGGTATAATTCTTGATTTAAGAGGTAATCCTGGTGGAGTTGTAGATGCAGCAGTTGGTATATGTGATAAAATTCTTCCTGAAGGAGTTATAGTTACCTTAAAAGATAATCAAAATAAGATTATTGAAGAATATAAATCAGATAAAAATTATGTAGATACAAAAATGGTTGTCTTACAAAATGGAGGATCTGCATCAGCATCTGAAATTGTAGCAGGAGCTATAAGAGATTATAAAAGAGCCACTATTGTTGGAGAAAAATCCTATGGAAAAGGAATTGTTCAAACTGTATTTCCATTAGCGAAAGGAAGTGGCTTGAAATTAACGACAGCAGCATACTTTACTCCAAGTGGGAAAAGTATCCATAAACTTGGTATCGAACCCGATATAAAAGTTAAAGAGCCGGAAGGTATTAAGGGTATAGGAGTAGATTTTCTTGATACTGATACACAACTGCAAAAAGCTCTTGAAATATTAAAAAAATAATTAAAAAGGTGAAAAGTTTAGATATTTTCTATACTTTTCATCTTTTTTTTAGAAGCTTTTTTAGAAATTTATTCCCGAAAATTATTTACTAAAAGCATATTGAATATATGGTATTGATATGTTAAAATTATTATTTGCATAATAATAATTAGAGTGGAATAGTGTCCTCTAATTTTCTAATAAACCATGAAAGGCTAGGGTGAAAAAATGGTACATCCTGTGAAATATGGGAAACGTGAGAGAATGAGTTTTTCTCGAGTAGAAGAGGTAATGAGTTTACCAAACCTCCTTGACGTGCAGACTTCTTCTTTTGACTGGTTCATTAAAGAAGGGCTTAAGGAAGTTTTCGATGATGTCTCTCCTATTGAAGATTACTCAGGTAAATTAATTTTAGAGTTCGTTGATTATTATATTTCAGATGATATTAAATATGATATTGATGAATCAAAACAAAGAGATACCAATTATTGCGCACCTCTTAAAGTAAAAGTCAGGCTGATTAACACCGAAACAGGCGAAGTAAAGGAACAAGAAGTTTTTATGGGTGATTTACCCTTAATGACTCCAACAGGAACCTTTGTTATAAACGGAGCTGAACGTGTTGTAGTATCACAACTTGTTAGAAGCCCAGGAGCTTATTTTAAGGAAGAAAGGGATAAGACAGGTAAGAAACTTTATTCTTCAACTCTTATACCTAATCGTGGAGCATGGCTTGAATTTGAAACTGATGCAGCAGGTGTTATCAACGTTCGTATTGATAGAACAAGAAAAATACCTATAACAATTCTTGCTCGTGCAATAGGTGTTGAAAGCAATCGTGAAATTACAGATATCTTAGGGGAAAGTGAAGCTTTAACAAAAACTTTTGAAAAAGATACAACTTCAAATAAAACAGAAGCTTTACTTGAAATTTATAAAAAACTAAGACCTGGCGAACCACCAACCCTTGACAGTGCAAAATCATTATTTGAAAATATGTTTTTTGATGACAGAAGATATGATCTTGCAAGAGTTGGTAGATATAAGTTTAATAAAAAATTAGGAATAGAAGCTAGAATTGAAAATAATATACTAGCTGAAGATGCAGTTAATCCTCTTACTGGAGAAATAATTGCAGAAAAAGGAGAAACTTTAGATAGAGCAAAAGCTTTTGAGATTGAGAATGCAGGTATAAACAGAATTCTTTTGAAGGTTTTAAATCCTTTTGATGAATCTGAATCAAGAGAAGTTATTGTAATTGGAAATAATTTCTGTATACCTTCATCCTTTGGGCTTAACTTTACATTAGAAGAGTTAGGTTTTAGGGAAAAAATTTATTTCCCCTTATTCCAATCAATCTATGAAGAATTTGGCTCAGATGAAGAAGCGTTAAAAGAAGAATTAAAGAAAAGACACAACGAATTAAGTCCAAAACATATAGTAGTAGATGATATTGTCGCTGCTATAAATTATGAATTTAATCTTATGGATGGAGTTGGCTATACAGATGACATTGACCATCTAGGAAATAGAAGAATTAGATCAGTTGGTGAACTTCTTCAAAATCAATTCAGAATCGGTATTTCCAGAATGGAACGTGTTATTCGTGAAAGAATGACTGTACAGGATGTTGAAGCTACAACACCTCAATCTCTTATAAATATAAGACCTGTTACGGCTGCCATTAAAGAATTTTTCGGTTCTTCACAACTTTCACAATTTATGGACCAAAACAACCCCTTGTCAGAATTAACTCACAAAAGAAGGTTATCTGCACTAGGACCTGGTGGGTTGAGTAGAGACAGGGCTGGTTTTGAAGTGCGTGACGTCCATAACTCACACTATGGAAGAATGTGCCCTATAGAAACTCCGGAAGGACCTAATATAGGATTAATCACTTCTTTAACAACCTATGCCAGAATTAATGAATATGGATTTATAGAAACTCCTTACAGAAAAGTTGTAGATGGAGTTGTTACAGATAAAATTGAATATTTAACTGCTGATGTAGAATATGAGCAAATTATTGCTCAATCCTATGAAAAACTTGATGAAGATGGAAGATTCTTAGAAAAGAGAATTGCTTGTAGAGGTCATGAAGGCATTGTAGATATATTTGATGTAAAAGATGTTACCTACATGGATGTTTCTCCTCAACAAATTGTTGCTGTCGGAACTTCTATGATTCCTTTCCTTGAAAATGATGATGCCAACAGAGCTTTAATGGGCGCCAACATGCAAAGACAAGCCGTACCGCTACTTTCAACACAAGCACCTATTGTAGGTACAGGTATTGAATACAGGGCAGCTAAAGACTCAGGTGTTGTAATTGTTTCAACTGATGATGGTGTTATAGAAAAAGTTGATGCAACGCACATAGAACTTCGTAGAGATAAAGATAAAGTTCTTGATACCTATAAACTTCATAAGTTTGTAGGAGGCAACCAAGGCACAACCATTAACCAAAGACCTATCGTAAATGAAGGACAAAAGGTTAAGAAAGGTGAAATAATTGCTGATGGTCCATCTACCGATATGGGAGAAATGGCACTTGGTAAAAATATTTTAATAGCTTTCATGAACTGGGAAGGCTACAACTATGAAGATGCTGTTTTGGTTAATCAAGAATTAGTTATTAATGATACTTTAACTTCTCTTCATATTGAAGAATATGAGTCTGAAGCTCGTGATACAAAATTAGGACCTGAAGAAATCACTCGTGACATTCCTAATGTTGGGGATGATATGCTTAAGGACTTAGATGAACTTGGAGTAGTAAGAATCGGGGCTGAGGTTAAACCTGGAGATATTTTAGTTGGAAAGGTAACACCGAAGGGAGAAACAGAACTTTCTGCTGAAGAAAGACTTTTAAGGTCTATATTCGGTGAAAAGGCTCGTGAAGTACGTGACACATCACTAAGACTACCTCATGGAGAACATGGAATTGTTGTAGATGTTAAAACTTTCAAAAGGTCTGAAGGCGATGAATTGCAACCAGGCGTCAATGAAATGGTAAGAGTTTTTGTAGCTACAAAAAGAAAAATCCAAGTTGGAGATAAGATGTGTGGTCGTCACGGTAACAAAGGGGTTATATCAAGGGTGCTTCCTAAAGAAGATATGCCTTATATGCCTGATGGTACGCCTATTCAAATTGTATTAAATCCTCTAGGAGTTCCTAGCCGTATGAACTTAGGACAAGTGTTAGAAGTTCACTTGGGTCTTGCTGCAAAAAAACTCGGATGGCACGTAGCCACACCAGTTTTTGATGGGGCTAATGAATCAGATATTTTTGAATCTCTTGAAAAAGCAGGATATCCTCATGATGGAAAAATACAACTTCGTGACGGAAGAACTGGAGAAGAATTTGACCATCCTGTAACTGTTGGATATATGTATATGTTAAAACTTCACCATTTAGTTGATGAAAAAATCCATGCTCGTTCAACAGGACCTTACTCACTGGTTACTCAACAACCCCTAGGAGGAAAGGCACAATTTGGTGGACAAAGATTTGGAGAAATGGAAGTTTGGGCTCTTGAAGCTTATGGTGCATCTTACACCTTACAAGAAATGCTAACTGTAAAATCTGATGATATTGTAGGACGTGTAAAGACTTATGAAGCTATAGTTAAAGGTGAAAATATTCCACAACCGAGCATTCCAGAATCTTTTAAGGTTTTAATAAAAGAATTGCAATCTTTAGCTTTAGAAATAGAAGTTTTAGATGATGATGGAAACCCCGTTGATTTAGAGGCTGAAGAAGATGATCTTTCAAGAATTGATGCTATTGAAGAAGATAATGAAGAAGATGTTAGAAATCTTATAGAAACAAATACTTCCAATAACAATTCTGCTATAAGGACTATTTCAAGCGAAGAAGCAGAAGCTTTAGATGAAAGTTTTACCGATGATGATGGGGATGATTCCTACAGTGATTCTGAAAATGATGATGAATCTATCTTGGGAGATTCTTCAGATTATTTTGAAAATTCTGATAAAGACTACGAAGATATTGAAAATGAATAAGGGAAAGGAGTATCCTTTTGAGCGAACACGAATTATTCCATTCTATTAAAATAGGTTTAGCTTCACCAGAAAAGATCAGAGAATGGTCTTATGGAGAAGTAAAAAAACCTGAAACAATTAATTACAGGACATTAAAACCAGAAAAGGAAGGTTTATTCTGCGAAAAGATTTTTGGACCTACAAAGGACTGGGAATGTGCCTGTGGAAAATATAAAAGAGTTAGATATAAGGGTGTAGTCTGCGAAAAATGCGGAGTAGAAGTTACAAAGGCCAAGGTTAGACGTGAAAGAATGGGTCATATTGAGCTTGCAGCTCCTGTTTCCCATATTTGGTATTTTAAAGGAATTCCATCACGTATGGGTCTTGTGCTTGACATGAGTCCAAGAGCTTTGGAAAAAGTTTTATACTTTGCGGCATATGTTGTTACAAGGGTAGAAAGTGGACAAACTACTCTTTACGAAAAACAACTGCTAAGCGAAGTAGAATATAGAGAATTTAAAAGAGAATATGGTGATAAATTTACTGCTAAAATGGGAGCAGAAGCCATAAAAGAACTTTTAGCAAAGGTTGATTTACAAAAAGAAAATGATGAATTGACTGAAGAACTTGAAAATGCGACTGGTCAAAAGAAAATTCGTATCACAAGAAGGCTTGAAGTTATTGATGCTTTTATCCAATCAGGAAATGATCCAACATGGATGGTTCTTGATGCAATTCCTGTAATTCCACCAGATTTAAGACCTATGGTCCAACTTGATGGTGGCAGATTTGCTACAAGTGATTTAAATGATTTATATAGAAGAATTATCAATAGAAATAACAGACTAAAAAAATTAATGGACATTAATGCTCCTGATATCATTGTAAGAAATGAAAAGAGAATGTTACAAGAAGCTGTTGATGCCCTAATAGATAATGGTAGACGAGGAAGACCTGTTACAGGTCCTGGTAACAGACCATTAAAATCTTTATCAGAAATGCTTAAAGGTAAACAAGGTAGATTTAGACAAAATCTTTTAGGCAAGCGTGTCGACTATTCAGGACGTAGTGTAATTGTTGTAGGACCTGATTTGAAATTCTATCAATGCGGTGTTCCTAAGAATATGGCACTAGAACTTTTCAAACCTTTTGTCATGAGAGAACTTGTAAAAAGAGGCTTAGCTCACAACATTAAATCTGCTAAAAGAATGGTAGAAAGAGTTAGGGATGATGTTTGGGATGTGCTTGAAGATGTAATTAAAGACCATCCAGTATTATTAAACCGTGCCCCTACACTACACAGGCTTGGTATTCAAGCTTTTGAACCAGTACTTGTTGAAGGAAAGGCGATCAAACTTCACCCATTATCATGTACAGCTTACAATGCCGATTTTGATGGAGACCAAATGGCTATCCACCTTCCACTATCAACAGAAGCTCAAGCTGAAGCAAGACTTTTGATGTTATCTACAAATAATATTTTGGGCTTAAAGGATGGTAAACCTATTGCCATTCCAACTCAAGATATGATTTTAGGTTCATATTATTTAACTTTAGATAGAAAAGAAAAGTTAAAGGGAGATGGATCAGTTTTCTGCTCATACGATGAAATGATGAAGGCATATTACTGTGGATTCTTACATCTACAAGCTCATGTAAAAGTGAGAAGATTTGCAGGAGAAGATGACAAGAGAGGAAAAATTGTTGCCTCATCAGTTGGTAGATTTATTGTAAATGAATTTATTCCACAAGATTTGGGATTTGTAAACAGAGATGAAGATAAATATTCTCTTGAAGTTGACCAAGTCATAGATAAAAAACTTTTGGCAGTAATAATTGAAAGAACTTACAAGAAACATGGAAATATAGAAACAGCAAAACTTCTTGATAATATAAAATCTTATGGATATCATTACTCTACTATAGGAGCAATTTCAATATCAATGGGAGATGTTCAAATTCCAGAATCTAAACCTAAAATTTTGGAAGCAGCTCAAAAAGAAGTAGAGAAATATGAAAAAGCCTATAGACGTGGTCTTATATCTGATGATGAAAGATATGAAAAAGTTATTGATATCTGGAATAAGGCTACTGATGACTTAACAGATGATGTTATGAAAGGCTTTGATAGATTAAATAATATTTATATTATGGCTGATTCAGGAGCCAGAGGTTCTAAAAACCAAATCAGACAATTAGCAGGTATGCGTGGTCTTATGGCTTCACCGTCAGGAAGGACAATAGAAGTACCTATAACATCAAACTTTAGAGAAGGACTTAGTGTGTTGGAATTTTATATGTCTGCCCACGGATCTAGAAAAGGTCTTGCAGATACAGCACTAAGAACTGCCGACTCAGGTTATCTGACAAGAAGACTTGTTGATGTTTCTCAACAAATAATAATTCAAGAAGAAGATTGTCATACTGACCAATATATAGTTGCCCGTGCTTTCAAAGATGGAAAAGAAGTCATTGAAAATCTTGCTGATAGAATAGCTGGAAGATATGCCTTTGAAGATATTATTGATCCAAATACAGGCGAAGTTCTTGTAAAAGAAAATACAGAAATTTCTGATGAAGATGCAGATAGAATTGTAGACGCAGGAATTACTGAAGTTAAGGTAAGATCAGTATTGGTATGTAAATCTAAGAAGGGCGTTTGTGCTCACTGCTATGGAAGAAACTTAGCTACAGGAAATGAGGTTGGCATAGGAGAAGCAGTTGGAGTTATAGCAGCTCAATCAATAGGCGAACCTGGTACCCAATTAACAATGAGAACATTCCATACAGGTGGTGTAGCTCAAGCAGCAGATATCACTCAAGGTCTTCCTAGAGTTGAAGAACTTTTTGAAGCAAGAAAACCAAAAGGTCTTGCAATGATTGCTGAACATGCTGGGGAAGTCGAAATAAAAGAAACTAATAAGAAAAAAGAAATTATTATTACTACAACTGATGGACTTAAAGATGCCTATAATGTGGTTTATGGTGCAAGGCTTAAAGTTAAATCCGGAGATTTTGTTGATGCAGGTGACGAATTAACTCAAGGTTCTGTATATCCACAAGACCTTTTAAGAGTTAAGGGTGCTAAAGGTGTTGAAGAATATATAGTTAGGGAAGTTCAAAGAGTATATAGACTTCAAGGTGTTGATATCAACGATAAGCATATAGAAATTGTAGTCAGACAGATGCTATCAAAATATAAGATAGATGATGCTGGCGATACAGATTTATTACCGGGTTCTTTAGTTGAAAAGAATGAATTTATTTCCGTAAACAAAGAAATGGAAGAAAAAGGGCTTAGACCAGCACAAGGTCAAGTTAATTTATTAGGTATAACTAAAGCATCTCTTGCAACAGATTCATTCCTATCAGCAGCATCTTTCCAAGAAACTACAAGAGTATTGACAGATGCAGCAATTAAAGGAAAAGAAGATACCCTACAAGGTCTTAAGGAAAATATAATTATAGGTCAACTTATACCAGCAGGTACTGGAGCAAGAAAAAATTCTAAAGTTCAAATCGGAGTTTCAGATGAAGTTAAAGAAAAATATAATATTTTGGAAAATTCAGAAATTATAGAAAAGAAGGACTTAGTCGAAGCTACAAGTGAAGAAGAATAAGAAAATTAATAAATTTAGAGGAATGGTTACTTTTGACCATTCCTTTTTTATGTATATAAATTTTTATAATAATGCTTATTTAAAAGTATAAGTTTTTGCAAAGTAAAAAAGAGAACCCCTTAGGGTTCTCAATATAAGAAATTAATACTTATTTTACAAATACTAAATCTCCATTTTCAATTTCAGTTACAGCTTTAACTTCTTTGTCACCACGTTTTGCTGTAGTTTCAGCTAAAGTAACCTTAACAACAGGTTTAATGATTTTAACATCTTTCATAGCTTCATCAAAACCTGCTTCATTAGTTTTTAGTGTGATTAAAAATCCTGTTGCAGTTCTTGTAACATCATAGAATTTTTTATCAAGTTTAGATTTTTCATATTTTGGTGTTGAACCAGAAACTGCATCAACTTTTGCGTTTTCGTAATCATTTGATTTAACAACTGCAAGACCGATTTTAACTTTATCTTCAGCTAAGGTAGTAGCTTTAGATTCAATTTTAATTTGATTATCTTTAAGTTCAGTATAAGATTTACCGTGTGTTGCCTTAAAATCACGATCGCCCATTACATGCCAATCAACAACAAAATTAGAAGCAAGTTCTGCAAGACCTTTTGTTAACTTATCCTTCTTTTCATGAAGTTTTGGTTGAAGATTTATTAATTCTTTTTCTTCATCGCTAGTAAGTTCTTTCTTTGCAAGAAGAGCTTTAGCCTTATCTATGGCAGAAGAAAGTTCATCATAAGCCTTAGATTTTTTAGGAATTCTTCCTTCAAATCCATCATCTCCTGCAACAGAATTTAAAGTTACAAGAACATTATTTTTATCAAGTGCTTCTAAATAAGCTTTAACATCTTTTTTAACACCTTCAATGTTTGATTTATCTTCTTTCTTATCTTCTTTCTTTTCAGAAATTTCTGAAGCTAAGGTATTATATAAAAGAACGAAAGCATCATTTCTGTTAGCTTCCTTATTGTAATCTTTTATTTCAATTCCGCTATCTTTTCCAATAATTTTAAGTTCTTCAGCCCATTTAATCCAATCTTTTGGCCAAGAAGCATCTTTTGCAGCTTTTTCATCAATCTTGTCTGATTTTAAAATATCAAGAATTGTTAGAAGTTCAGCATAAGTTATTTTATTTTCGCCTTTGAAAGTTTGATCTGGATAACCGTGAATTAATTTGAGACCCTTGGCATTTTTTACTTCAACACCAACTTTAATGATACCATTAGCCCAATATTTCTTATCGACATCCTTGAATGGACTTTCTTCATTTTTAAGACTTTCAGCCTTTTTGTCTTCACCTATAGCAAAAACTATAAGAGTAGTAAGTTCTGATCTAGTTAAGCTTTTGTCAAGACCTAAACTTCCATCTGCATAGCCATGGATTAAATTTGCCTTCTTTAAAACATCTATTTTTTGAGAATTGTTTATTGCCTTATCTACTTTTGGTAAATTAAAAGCAAAAACAGAAGAGATAGAAGTTGAAAGCATTGCAAGTGTAAGTGCACCTGCTGCGATTTTTTTGTTAATTTTCATTATATAACCTCCATTTATAATGTTATTATACATTATAAAATAAATAATTAAAAATTTTTACAAATATATCAGTAGAATTATAAAAAAATATAAAAAATAATAATAAAAATTTTAAAATAATAAAATTTAATATGAATAAATTATAAGTTTACCAAAATTCAATTGACAGATAAGCTATTTGGTGGTAGAATTATACAGTATTTAGGAGATTAAGACTACCTCTAGGTAGTCTTAAAAAATGTACAATTTATTTATAGGAGGTGCACGAATGCCAACAATTAATCAACTTGTCAAAAATGGTAGAAAAAAGATTCATACTAAATCTAAATCACCAGCACTTGATGTGAACTATGATACTTTGAAGAAAACTGAAACAGAAGCTAATTCTCCACAAAAAAGAGGAGTTTGTATAGCGGTTAGAACAGTAACACCAAAGAAACCTAATTCAGCTTTAAGAAAAGTAGCCAGAGTTCGTTTGACTAATGGATATGAAGTTATGGCTTATATTCCTGGAATCGGACATAATCTTCAAGAACACAGTGTTGTTTTAATCCGTGGTGGAAGAGTTAAAGACTTACCAGGTGTTAGATACCATATAATCAGAGGTACACTTGATACTGCAGGTGTAACTGATAGAAAGCAAGCAAGATCTAAATACGGTACAAAGAAGCCTAAAAATTAATGAGAATATATAGATTTTTTTATAGATTCTTAGCAAACGGGACAAACCGAGTACCAGTGAATTACTAAATGGTTAAGGAGGGAAGTTATGCCAAGAAAAGGACACATACAAAAAAGAGAAGTTATGGCCGATCCTGTTTATGATGATGTTGTTATCACAAAACTAATAAATAACGTCATGTTAGATGGAAAAAAGGGAACTGCTCAAAGAATTGTATATAGCGCAATGGAAAAGATTGCCGAACAAACAGGTGAAGAGGCCATAGAAGTTTTTTATAAAGCTTTAAATAATGTAATGCCTGTTCTAGAAGTTAAAGGTAGAAGAATTGGTGGAGCAACATATCAAGTTCCTATGGAAGTTAGACCAGAAAGACGTCAAACTTTAGGACTTAGATGGTTGGTTAAATATGCAAGAGCCAGAGGAGAACACACTATGGATGATAGACTTGCAAAAGAAATTCTTGATGCCTCAAATAATTTAGGCGGCAGCGTTAAGAGAAAAGAAGAAATGCATAGGACAGCGGAAGCTAACAAGGCCTTTGCTCACTATAGATGGTAATGGATATAAGGGAGGAAAAGCATGCCTAGAGAGATACCATTAAAAAAAGTTAGAAATATAGGTATCATGGCACATATTGATGCTGGTAAAACTACAACTACTGAACGTATCTTATTTTATGCTGGAAAAATTCATAAGATAGGTGAAACTCACGAAGGTGCAGCTCAAATGGACTGGATGGAACAAGAGCAAGAAAGAGGTATCACAATTACTTCTGCAGCAACAACTTGCTATTGGAAAGGCTATAGATTAAATATTATAGACACTCCTGGACACGTTGACTTTACAGTTGAAGTTGAAAGATCTTTAAGAGTTCTTGACGGAGCTGTTGCACTTTTTGATGCCAAATCAGGTGTAGAACCACAATCAGAAACAGTTTGGAGACAAGCTGATAAGTACCATGTTCCAAGAATATGTCATATAAACAAAATGGATGTTACAGGAGCTGATTTCTTTAGATCAGTTAACACTATTGAAAAGAAACTACACGCAAATCCTGTAGCCATTCAAATACCGATGGGAGCAGAAGATAAGTTTATCGGTATGATTGACTTAGTTAGAATGGAAGCTGAAATTTATACTGATGATTTAGGTGAAGTTATAGATAAAACTGATATTCCTGAAGAATATTTAGATTTAGCAAATGAATACAGAGATAAGATGATAGAAAAGGCTGCAGACTTCGATGATGAGCTTATGGATAAGTATCTTGAAGGAGAAGAAATTTCTGAAGAACTTATTAAAAGAGCTCTTAGAAAAGGAACTCTAGCAGTTAAATTAACTCCAGTACTTTGTGGTTCATCCTATAAAAACAAGGGAGTTCAATTACTACTTGATGCAGTTATTGATTATCTTCCAGCTCCACTTGATGTACCACCGATTGAAGGAACAGATCTTCAAGGAAATCCGGTAGAACGTCACGCATCTGATGACGAACCATTCTCAGCACTTGCATTTAAAATTGTTACTGACCCATATGTTGGTAAACTAGCATATTTTAGAGTATATTCTGGAGTTCTAAAAGCTGGAAGCTATGTAACTAACTCTACAAAGGGTAAGCGTGAAAGAATCGGAAGAATCCTACAAATGCATGCTAATAAGAGAACTGAAATTGATGAAATTTATGCAGGTGAAATTGCAGCTGCTGTAGGTTTAAAAGATACAACTACTGGGGATACTTTATGTGATGAAAAAAGCCAAGTAATTCTTGAAAAGATGGAATTCCCAGAACCAGTTATTTCAGTAGCTATTGAACCAAAAACTAAAGCATCTCAAGATAAGATGGCAATAGCTCTTCAAAAATTAGCAGAAGAAGACCCAACCTTCAGAACATATACAAATGAAGAAACAGGTCAAACAATTATTGCAGGTATGGGAGAACTTCACTTAGATATTATCGTTGATAGATTGTTAAGAGAATTTAAAGTTGAAGCTAATATTGGTAACCCACAAGTGTCTTACAGAGAATCTATTACTAAGCCTGCTGAAGGTGAAGGTAAATATGTACGTCAATCAGGTGGACGTGGACAATATGGTCACGCTAAGATAAAAATTGAACCTTTAAAAGATGGACAAGGATTTGTATTTGAAAATGCAATTGTTGGTGGAGCAATTCCAAAAGAATTTATTGGACCTACTCAACAAGGTATTGAAGAAGCCTTACAATCAGGTATATTAGGTGGATACGAAGTTCTTGACTTAAAGGTAACATTATATGACGGTTCTTACCACGAAGTCGATTCATCAGAAATGGCATTTAAGATAGCCGGCTCAATGGCTCTTAGAGATGCAATGGCAAAGGCAGGTCCAGTATTACTTGAACCAGTTATGAAAGTTGAAATTACTACACCTGAAGAATATATGGGTGATGTAATTGGAGATATAAATTCTAGACGTGGAAGAATGGAAGGTATGGAACTTGTGGCAGGTGCACAAATCGTAACTTCATATGTACCATTAGCTGAAATGTTTGGCTATGCAACAAGTTTACGTTCAAACACACAAGGTAGAGCAAACTATTCAATGCAATTTGACCATTACGAAGAAGTTCCTAAGTCAATTGCAGAAGAAGTTTTAGGAGATAAAAAAGATAAATAAATCTTAGGAGGAAAATTATGGCAAAAGCAAAATTTGAAAGAAATAAACCTCACGTTAACGTAGGAACAATAGGCCACGTTGACCACGGTAAAACAACATTAACAGCAGCAATAACATTAGTATTAAATAAGAGATACGGCAGCGGAGAATTCATAGACTATGCCCACATAGACAAGGCACCAGAAGAAAGAGAAAGAGGAATCACAATCTCAACATCTCACGTAGAATATGAAACACCAAACCGTCACTACGCACACGTAGACTGTCCAGGCCACGCCGACTACGTAAAGAACATGATAACAGGAGCAGCCCAAATGGACGGAGCAATCCTAGTAGTAAGTGCAGCAGACGGACCAATGCCACAAACAAGAGAACACATCCTACTAGCAAGACAAGTAGGGGTACCAAAAATCGTAGTATTCTTAAACAAAGAAGACCAAGTAGACGACCCAGAACTAATCGAACTAGTAGAAATGGAAGTAAGAGACTTACTATCAGAATATGATTTTGATGGAGACAACACACCAATAGTAGTAGGCTCAGCCCTAAAAGCCCTAGAAGATCCAGACGGAGAATGGGGAGATAAAATCATAAAACTAATGGAAGAAGTAGACAAATACATTCCAACACCAGCAAGAGATGTAGACCATCCATTCCTAATGCCAGTAGAAGACATCTTCTCCATCACAGGAAGAGGAACAGTAGCAACAGGAAGAGTAGAAAGAGGAACAGTAAAAGTAGGCGACACAGTAGAAATCGTAGGACTAACAAACGAAAAGAGATCCGTAGTAGTAACCGGAGTAGAAATGTTCAAAAAACAACTAGACCAAGCAGAAGCCGGAGACAACATCGGAGCCCTACTAAGAGGAGTACAAAGAAACGAAATCGAAAGAGGACAAGTATTAGCAGCACCAAACTCAATACATCCCCACACAAAATTCGAAGCAGAAGTATACGTACTAACAAAAGAAGAAGGCGGAAGACACACACCATTCTTTAACGGCTACAGACCACAATTCTACTTCAGAACAACAGACGTAACAGGAGATATCCAATTACCAGAAGGAACAGAAATGGTAATGCCAGGAGATAATGCAACATTCACAGTAACCCTAATAACACCAATAGCAATGGACGAAGGATTAAGATTTGCAATTCGTGAAGGTGGAAGAACAGTTGCATCAGGCGTTGTTTCTAAAATCTTAGAATAATAATTAAAAAATTTTGGCGGTCATTTATGACCGCTATTTTTATACCTAAAAAGCCTATGCAACAAATATAGCTAAAGAAGAGAAACTGACCAAAATCCCACATAAAAAAGGCTCTATAAAGTTAATGTTAGCAAATTTATTTTTATTTAATACTTTAAAGTGTTCTTATTAAGTTATTATTATCAAAAAGTAACTTATAAATTGAATAAAAACTATATCAAAATTATGCATATTGTGTTATAATGGCTATGAATATTAAATTAACTAGTAATGGTACTCGAATCGTATGTTGGATTTGTAATAAAGTAAGAGTAATAACAAAAACCCTTAAAATCCAAGAATAAAACAGGGGGTGGGTATTATAGCGGTATATTTACTTGCACAAGATAAACAATAAAGCATATGCAAGCTTTTGCTTACATACAAGGATATGCTTATGCATACCCTTGATTGCTCGTTTTATTTTTGGTGCAAGTTTTTTTATTTATCTGCACACTTGCTTTTACAATTTGTCATTTACTTAAAGATAAGTTTAACTTATAAATGACTTAATATTCAAATTACTACTAGTTTTTAATTAAGGGGTGATTATAAAAATAACAACTAACAACTAAAAAAATTATAGAAAGGGGTAAAGAAATGAACGACAAACAAATAACAAAAAGATTTATGGCATTATTTTTGTCGCTAATAATGCTAATAGGAATATTGCCACTCAACATCTTTGCTGAAGAACCACAACTTCCTGGCACATCTTCTAGAAGTGTTGATGCAGAAGGAAAGCCAAAAGTTCCTTGGGTAAACAAAGATGCTAAGACAGACGATGGAAGTGAATATTGGCAATTTCCAGAAGGAGTTAAGGTTATTAACGGACAAGGGGGAACAGACCCTTTACGTACAACAGGTATTAACTACGAAGGAAAATATTTAAATTCAGATGGTAACCTTGTTTTAAGATTTAACATATCTCAGCAACAAGCATCTACAACAGGGGTTTGGAAGTATCATGTACTAAGATTTCCAAAAAAAATCTACTTAGCAGCAGACTGGGACAAATCTTATATAGTGCACAGACAAGTAGATTATTCCGTAGGTTCTAGGGTTGATTTTCTAAAGTTCACAGATACAATAATTCCTAATCAACAAGCTTGGACAAAGTCTATAGAGTTTAAAGATGCAGGGATTTCATACAGACACTACGAAGTAAACCTTGTATTAAAAAGCGATGTAAATTGGGCTAAAGATTTTGCTGACTAAACTTGGCTTATCCAAATGCGTACCTTTAACGGTGACGGCTCAAAGATGTTCTCTGACTCAACACCTAGAAAACAGCGTAAATATACAAACTTCTCATACAACACTTATACAAAAACAACAGTAGTAGGAGATAAGGTTGACCATCCTAAAGATCTTATAGAGTCAACAGCTCTTAATGCAGCTGATGCAGAGATGGATATGGTTTACACAGCTTATTCAACTCTTTTACTTGATAAGATAAATAAAAAAGTTACACTTGTTTATGTTCCTACAAAGAATGGAAACCTAGCCGATTACAATAAACAAGATGAAGCAGTGGCTGTAAGACAAACTTTAGACCCTGACTTTATAAAATATCTAGATATTAATGGTCAAAATACGGTGATAGGTACTGTTAGACATTATAATGCGGCTGAAAAAGCTTATGGTAAGGAAATAAAACTTTTCGCCAAAGATTTAAATGGAGTTAAGATAGATCCAAATACAGGAAAATTTGCACTTGATCAGCACGGAAGACCTATCTCAACGCGTCCTGACAAATCCATCTTCTTACAAATTGGAAGTAACAGATTTGTAGACAGAGAGAATGCAAAACTTGATGCTACTGATCCAAGTCATTATAATACAAAAATTTTGCCTGAGGATGAAACAACAAGTATCTATTCATCTGATTCAACTAAGGATGGTTTCTTCCTTGTATTTGAATACAACATAGACCCTGAAAAGATATCTTCAGACCTTATAACAGAGAAAAAGTTTGTTAAAAACTTTGTTTTTGACACTCGCTATATAACATCAAATGCACCAGGATTTAGAAAGTTTACTGTAAAAACAGATAAAGATATAAATCTTGATGCCAATAAAAAGCTTATGCTTCGTTTCCAATTTGACCTTGCAATAAGTTTTAAAACTGAATTGTTATCAAATAATGATGCTGATGACTTTATGTTTAACATGGGAGGACCAGAAGGCTCATGGAAGTCCTGGAAAAAAGAAGGATTTTATTGGAAGAAGAACAATAAAGGAGGTTGGGATTATTTCATTCCAGTATACGGAAGAGGGTCAATGGATAATAAATCCCAAGCTGAACCTTCAGGATTCTCAATCGATGAAGGTACAGAATTATCAGTTTGGCTACCAACAAAGAATGTTTGGACTAAAAAAGATTTCAATGCCAACGAAATCAAGATGGACATTGTAGAATCTAATGGAAGATATGGTAACGCTCTGGGAAAAATTGATGATTTTACTCCTGTAGCGGGTACAGAATTTACTTTATCAAAAGTTATGGACGATAAAGTTACTGGAAATCCTAAATATGCTAACAAAGAAGACATTTTCTACAATCCACTATATATGGAACACTCAGTTTCAAGAATTGGTGGTTCAGCTATAAGAGAACAAGCTGTTCCTATAGTTGACGAAATCTTCACAGATGATGAATTCGTAACAGGTATAGTTAGAGACGAAGGCGGAGTTTTATCTACTATCCATGTTGATAATGAAAAAAATCAAAAGAAAAAATTCTTCGGCTCAAACTGGATTGAATTAACAAAATATGATAATAATGGAAATCCAAGTGAATATGGTTTAAGTGACGGAAAAGATGCAGCACAAACTTTAAAACCAGCTGATATAGAAGACAAGAGAACTTACGGTTTTGGAGATGATAGAAAAGAGTATAAGGGACTTAAATTTAAGATCACTAAACAGTACACAGATGGAGCTGATATAGAAAATACTAAAAAAGAATCCAATGTTAAGAGTTTAGGATTAATAAAAGACCAAGCTTTTGTTCTTAACACATTTAGAGATACTTCATTAAATTCAGAACCAATTTACGAACAAGTTCAAGCAAAAGTTGAGTTTGTAACATATCCAGATAAAAATGTATCTTTAACAAGGATAGTTCCACTTAACAAACAATATTCAGTTTTGGCTCCTGTAGTAGGAGAAGATGTAGAACCTGTTAAAAACGATAAATATGTACCAAATGGATTTATTGCTAAACAAGGCGAAGACAACATCAGAGTTGACGAAACTGATAAAACCGTAACTTTATCAAGGCGTTCATTAGTAGATAACAAAGATAAAAATAAAAAATATGCAAATCTAATTAATCACGATGGTTATGTTTATGACATAAATAATGTAAGTGAAGCAATAAAGAAATCTGAAACAGAAGCTTTCATAAAGAGACTTTATCCAGATGCAGAGTTTGATCAAGAACTTCATGTAGATGCACAAGGACAACAAAGAAAAGATGGCTTATCAGTTATCGCTTGGACTACAAAACCTCTAGCAGATATTAATGATTTTTATAAACTTGAAAAAGATGGAAAAGTTCTTACAACATTAGATCAATGGAAAGAAGTTGATGAAGATAAACAAACTTATATCTTTAACGAATACTCTCCAGTAGATAAGAACAGAAAAGTTTATGCAGTTTGGGGAGCTCCATCATTAGTTCTTCACTCAAATAACACTTATGATGCTGAAGGTAATTTTGAAGCTGACAAAGAAACTATAGTTAGAATTCCTTATAGTTTGGCTGATGAAACATTAACAAATCAAAAGATAGATGCCATGACATCATCAACAAAAGACAACTTGAGAAAAACTAACACTATTAAACAGTTACCATTAGCTCCATACAAATACGAATCAAATAGAACTGTAAGTGCAACAGATGAAAATTATGACAACTATGATAAAAGACTTGAAAACTTTAGAATGAATGGAAGAACATTTGTGGGCTGGACAATGAATCAGTTCTCAAATATTACAGATGCAGATAAGTATGATGAAAGTAAATTGTCAAAATTTGTAGCTGGACAAAACAATGTTAGAATTGGAGAAATAAAAGATGGCTGGACTACAGGAGGAGCAGGAAAACCTAAAGTTTCTCTTCCTAAGAATACAGAAACAATCTTACTTCTTCAAACTGACTCTAAGGCATATGTTCCTAATGGTTTCTCATACTCTGTAAATAAGAGTGTACAAGAAATTCTAAAGTCAGGTAAGGATTACCATCTATATGCTAACTATAGAGATTATTTCGATATTACAGTTCATCCACAATATAAGGATATAGATACTACTCAAGATGCTACTCATAAATATGGTAAGTATAAAGACCTTGCAGATGCTACTAAAAAGAAGAATCTAAAGATAGGTATTCTTTACAGAACAGCTGTAACTGACTATTCAACACCTACAGTATTGCAACAAGCAACATACAATCCTATAAAAGATGGCATAAAAGATTATGATGTAAACTTTGCAAAACCTCTAAAATGGACACAACAACCAGGTTATGATAGAGAAGGTTTAAGAAAATCGTTTATATCAGTAGTTATTCCAGAAGGAAAAGAAAATGTTTATAACAATTTCAAACAACCTAAAAAACCAGGCTCTCAAGAAGTTTATGATTGGGCAGATCTTGGAATTTCAACTTATGTAAAAATCAGCGGATCATTACTTGATATAGCAACAAATGCTCCTAAGAATTTACACGAAACTGATACTGACAGGGACAGATATGGAGATCCTCTAGCAAAGAGACAATCATTTACAATCAAAAATAGTAACGGAAGTTTGGATGCTTATACATCTGCAACTTCAAGACAATCTCTAGTAAGAGAAGTTGGAGCAATAAAAGAAGTAAAAGGATATGACATCATCCTTACAAATACTCCTGAAACAATTCCTGTTCCAGAATTTGAATCAGTTAAAGAATCAGACACTGAATTAAAAATCAAATTCTCAGATGACATCAAAAATAATGTTGATGGATTAAAATTGGAAATTCCTCAAAAGAATGATGGAAAACTTAAGCTTGACTTCAAAAAGAAAACAGATGGAACATTTGAGGATTCAAGTGGAATAAAAGCCGTAGTTGATGGAGATCATCTTGTTATTAAAACATTAGATTTAAAAGGACTTCCTGATGATGAACAAAAGAGAACTATCTATGGAAACTACACTAAAGCTATTGATGACGGTTCCGGAACTAAAACAAATATTGACGGAAAACAAGCTAAGGTTGTTATCACAAAATTACTTCCAGCTTACCCTGTAACAAATATGTATCAAGTTCCAAATGATGACCAAGGTAATACAAAGATAAAATTTGATATACCTCAACCAGGACCTACAAACCAAGTAGTACCAGGAACAAAATATCAACCTCAAAAATGGGATAAAACTAAAAGTAAATGGGTTGATTGTGGAGATCCTTATAATGTAACAAAAACAGGCGAAGGTGGAAAGCCAGTAGAGCTTACACTCACAGGAGTAGAACATGACGATTTAATTAGAATCGTATCTGATGAGCCAGGAAAGAAACCAGCATACTCTGTTGGCGATGAAACTGACACACCATACACTCCAATGAAACCAAATCCTAACAAACCTTCAGACCCTGTAGCAGATACAAACCACTATGTCATAGTTGACAAAAAAGGTCCTAAAGTAACTGCTAATACAAAAGAAGAAAAATTCAGAAGATATATTGATTTAAAAGCAACTTTAGATGAACTTCCTGAAGGAGAAATAATAATCGAGTACGGCACAAAAGGTCCTAAGGGAACTCAAGGAAATCAAATTCTTAAATTCGAAAACAAGGCTTTAGCTTTTGAAAAAATTAAAGAACTTGTAAGAGTAGAAGACAAGACAGAAATTTGGATCACAACAAAAGACAGATTTGGTAACAGTACAGGTACTGATGTAAAAGCAAATCTAACAAGAGTATTTACAATCCAAGTTGAAGTTCCAGTTGCGGGAGACAATTATCTTATGATAAATTCTTCTATGGCTGATGCTACTATAGAGATGACTATTAAGAGAAGAGGACAAGAAACAAAACTAAAAGATGTAGCAAATGTTCAAAAAGGACAAAGTAAGGTAGATCTTTTAAAACAAGATGGATCAGCTTTTACACTTGAAAAAAGAGACACAATAATCTTTAAAGGAACTGTAAAAGCCAAAGATGGAAAAGCAGATTACACTACAAATCCATTTAGATTAAGAGTTAGATAAAGAGATAAGAAGTAGGAGATATTGTAGGGGAGATTTCCTCCCCTTACAATAACTTAGAAAGGAGAAGTTATGAAAAAAAGAGCTATTTCCTTATTATTAGCAATGGTTATGATACTTTCAACCATAGCAAGTCCAATTTATGCGGTAGGTCAAAATTTACCGAAAGATAAAGTTGAGGCTGGAAATGAAGTACCATATACTAATGAAGGAAACAAAAAAATCTTTAAGATTGACAAAAGAGCAATAAAAGAGGTAAATAAACCTCAACAAATTGCACCAAGAATTGCAGTACAAAATAATGGACCTAGACGTGTGCCAGTTCAAACAACAAGAACAGAAAAAATGACAGTAAAGCTTACTACAAAAGGACTTGGCAATGGAGCACAAAATTTTGACTGGTCTTTATTTAACAATAGCAAATTTACTGGCGAACTTGTTATATATGATGTAGATGATAACGAATATTATCCACAAAAAAATGGCAGATCAGTAACTATAGACTTCACTAAAGCTGGAGAACAAACAATTGAGTTTGATGTGCCAGTAAATTTAGATGTTGACTCATATAACATTGCAGTTAAAACTATTGACAATTTTGAAGTTAGAGCAACATATACAAATGCATCAACAATCCCTTCAGGTGCAGAACTTAAGCTTGAGTTTACAGTTATAGAATTGGCAAGCCCAGTTGTAGAAGTAATTTATAAAGATGCAAATGGACAAAAACTTGCGGCTGATAAGCTACCAACAACTACAGGTGTTAATATAACAGCTGAAGGAGTAAAACTTGGGGGACAAGCCCTAAGTATACCACTACCTACAGATCAATATACAAAATATAACATAGCACAAGGAATTGATGGAAAAAGAGCAACAACACAAGAGCTAAACAATTTCACAGATGCTATAAAATATAAAGTTGACGGAAAAGATAGCGGTCTTATTACACTTGATGATAAAGAATTCAAGCTAAGCATAACAAATTCATTAAAAGATGGATCACAAATAGTTTTAACTTTATCAAAAGCAGATCAACTTAGAGAACTTGGTGGACTAAATCCGAAAACAATAAAAGTTTGGAAAGACGATTCTATTGATTGGAAAAACGGAGTAGAACCAGCTGATGCTAAAAATTCAGATGCAGCATTGAAACTAATAGAAGAAGCAACAGTAACAGACATAACAACACCAAATAAAAGAGATTCAAGTAAAGCTGGAAAATTCCCAGGTAAACTAAAACTTACCTTTGACGATGGCTCTTCATTAGAAGTAGACAAACAAATGTTAATCGTAAGCGAACATGTAGTTGTAGTAGATCCAAATAATACAGATCCAGACGCACCACAAAAAGAAGACCTACCAAGAGATAAAATTACAGTTATCTTTAAAGCAGGAGAAGGCATAGTTAATATAAATACTAATGGCAAAACAACATACGCTAAACCAAATGCAACATTAGCTGATACAGACTTCCCAACAAATATCACATATAAAGATGGATATAAGAATGAAGTAACTTGGGAACCAACAGATCATAAAGTTGATACAAACAATAGAAAATATTATAATGGTAAAAGAAATACATTCACATTCAAAGCAAGCGCAGACAAGACCGTAATACCAACAAACCCAGATGATCCAAAGACACCAGACGGA
>CABTWT010000003.1 GCA_902488555.1 uncultured Anaerococcus sp. | reverse complement strand
CAGCTTGAAAGCTGATTAAAAGGCTTTCTAGCATTAGTCATAGTTGGGGTTGCCATAGTTGCTTTTAGGCTTGAAAGTATATCATAAAGTCTTTTGGCAAAGGCCACTCTGTCTTTTTCTGGAATAGCCAGGTGCATGGCAATGCCCATAAACATTTCTTGGACACTTTCTATGATATCTCCTGTAAAGGTCTTTATAAGATATCTTTTCTTTACTAAGTCTAGACCAGAGAATGTAAACAACTTGTCGCGGTCCTTGTTAAGGTAGCTTTCAAGTTCATCAAGGTCATCAGAACTGTAATTTTCTAAGATATATTCTCCATAAAGACCTGCTTGAGTGAGGTATTCAACTTTTGATTTGAAGTCGTAAATATCAAATCTTTCCTCGTTTCTTTCTATCTCTAGGTCGATTTCATGCATCAAAAACCTAGCTGCTATGATTTCCCAATCTGGACCTTCCTTACTTGTAAGCTCGCTTGCAGCACGGATTAAGGCTTTTAGGTAGTCCATATCTGTCATATTTGGCTTGGTGAAAGATTCAAATTTTAAATACAAAGATTCAATTGGATATCTTTGGTTGTCAAACTCTTCTTGGATTTCTTCAAGTATTCTAAGTACTTCTTTATCAGTAATAAAGTTTTCAAAATCAGTAATAACCTTACGATCCATATTGTGTTTGGCTCTGTATAGGATGTAAGATTTTACTTCTCTGTAATAATTTTCATCTATAAGAGTTAGCTCAACTAAATCTTGTACTTCTTCTACTGTGACTGTGTGGTCTTTAGGATATTTTTCTTTGATTGTTGCTACAATTTTGTCTGACATATATCTTAGTTTTTCATCAGTAACCATAGAACCTACAGAAGCAAAAGATTTTTTTATTGCTAGCTCAATTTTTTCTTGTTCGAATGGAACATAGGTCCCATCCCTTTTAATTATTTCCATTATTACTCCTCAATTTTAACAAAGAAAAATAAACACTAGATATAGTGTTTATTTCTAGATTTCTTATTAAATTATACCACATATAGTATGCTTTTGAAAATTTAGAACAAAGCCTTGTTTTCAATCTTTGGCTGATTTTTGAGTATTTGTCAACTATATTTTATGTTAATTTGTGACTATTTCTAAATTTTTGGAGTTAGATTATTTAATAAGTATGAGTTTACATTATCTCTTATAACTACAGTATCAGATAAAATATCTGCTAGAGATTGTTTCATAGGTGCAAATCCAATTATTAAATAAAGCACAACAATTTTATTTTGCACATATCTTCCAAATGTTTCACGTGAAACAATTTGCCACAAATCAGCTTTCTCACCATTTAGACTAACCACTCTGATATTCGTGATCATCTTACCTAGTGTCTGACCATTGTTAAAATAAGTCATCAAAGTAAAGTAGCCAAGGCTGATTAGCCAATAAATTATACTAGCTAAGCTAATGCCTAAGCCCAATTCAATGTTAGGATTTAAAACACTTTGTAATATCCTATTGATTGCACTTATTACTAGCATGTCGATGGCAAAGGCTACTAGTCTTATAAAAAATCCTGCATAAGCAAAACTAGGTAGATAATAAAATTCTTTTTTATTAAGCTCACTCATAGTGGCCCCCATATAGGTACATTGGCATTTTTCTATCACTATTCATAAACTCTTTTAGAATTTCAAGTTCTGATTTTGGTTTATCTATTGTAGATTTAAATCCAGGGAAGTATTTACTAAAGTTAGAAAATACATCAGATTTTTCTACTAGCATAGGATCTGATAGATTGTAACTTTCTGCCATATCCTTATAGGCAGCTTCAAGGTCTCCGATCTTATCAATTAATCCGTTTTCTAAAGCTTGGCTACCATCATAAACCCTACCATCAGCTATCTTTTTAACTTCAGATTCTGACATATCTCTTCCCTCACTTACCACCTTTACAAAGCGGCCAAATGCAGAATCAACAAGACCCTGGAAATATTCTTTTTCTTCTTCATCCATGTCTGATCCAAAAGAACCTGCATCTTTCATTTTGCCGGTTGTGATATTTTGCTCTTTTATTCCATATTCTTCAAACAAACCTTCTAGTGAGTATGATTGCATGATTACACCGATAGATCCTGTCCATGTTTCATTTGACGCAAAAATCTTGTCACAAGGAGCAGATATATAGTAACCACCACTTGCTGCAAGTTCTTGCATTACTGCATAGACAGGTTTGTTTGTTTCTTTAAGTTTATTGATTTCTTTATAAATCTTCTCGCTTGCATAAACAGATCCGCCTGGGGAGTTTATGTGCATAATTACACCAACTACACTTGGATCCTTGCGAGCATCTTCTAGCTGATCTACAATTGTATCGTTATTGCTATCATTGGCAATAACTCCGTCAACATTTATTATAGAGATTTTTTCCATAGAATTAGAACCATATAATACTTCCTCTTCCATTTGGTAAAATTTATCCAAGGCATCTTTTCTGACTTTATTTTCATCAATCTTGTTTCCCTCAGTAAATAAGGAAACTAGTAAAACTAGTAAGGCTAATCCTGCTGCTAGCCATCTTTTTTTGTTATTATTTTTCTCCATAAATATAATCCTTTAACTTTTTCACATATTCTTCGTCGACTTCTATGCCCTTTTCTAAGGACTCTTTTCTCTTTCTTATCATTCTTTCTCCAGGATAAGTAGTGCTGTCAGATCCTTTCTCGATGTGGGCAATAGTGTCACTCATTTTTTTCTCAAAATCATCGGTAAAATTATTCGGGTCTATGGCGATAAAAACTTGGCTTATACCTATACACATACCCTTATCCAACTTGTCGACATCGTAAGTAGTCTTGCCATCAGCAAGCATTGCTGCAAGTATATCAAGTGCTATGGCAAGTCCTGACCCTTTCCAATATCCCAATGGATAAGCAAGGCCTCCATTAATAATATCCTCTGGTTTTTTACTTTCATTGCCATCCTTATCTAGGCCACCAATATAGGCTAAATCTTCTCCTGCTGATGCAGTAACTTGGAGCTTGCCAAAAGAATACTGGCTCATAGCCATATCCAAAACAAAATCACCATAGGGTATTGCAATAGAAAGGGGATTGTTAACCTATATTAATCTTATCTGATCCCCAAGCTGGCATATTGGAGTCAGTATTAGACCAAGCTATGCCTATGAGATTGTCCTCACAAATATTCATAGTGTATGTAGCCGCTCTTTGCCAGTGGGTGGTGTTTCTTAGGCTAACTAGACCAAGGCCATATTCCTTTGCCAAGGTTTTTGCCCTATTTGATGCAAAGATTGCATTCTTTACTCCCATGCCAAAGTTACCATCGTATTGTTCGACCATTGCCATAGACTTTAGCAAAGTTGGTCTTGCATCTATATCTATAGAACCATCCTCCACAAGTTCTATAAATTTGGGTACTCTATTTAGTCCATGAGAATAAACACCATCTCTTGATGATTCTGTGTGAACTTGGGCCAAAAGCTCTGCATCCTCTTCGGATAAGCCCGCCTTTAGGAGAGCATATTTAATTAGCTTTTTTAACTCATCAAATTTCATATATACTCCTTTGTAAAGTATATTAGATTTAATTGCTTTTATCAATATAAAATTACCATTGCCACAATTATTTTGATAAGTATAATATTAGTGCATGACAATTATCGTTAACACTAAAAAAATAATTGAAATGTATAGGTCCTGTGGGCCTATTTACATAAACTATCATTTTTATTATCCTTTTGTATGCCTAGATGGCTAATTTATCATGTTCAATCTATAAAATAAAAATGATCTTATATACAAAAACTGACCCAGAGATTTTCTTGGGCCAGTTTTTTATTGTTTATCTAGAATCTATTTAATTCTACTAGGTCTGATAGGGTTTCTAGTTGGGTTCTAACTTGTGCAAAGTCAGACATAGTTTGGTCATATCCCATTTTTATTAGTGGCACACCTGCCTTATCATAGGCTTTCTTCAATGATGGGTATTCCATTTCTTCAGTATCATTGAAGGTCATCATAAATAAGATACAAGCATCTGCATCTCTTTCTAAGGCTTGGTTTAGGACATATTTTGGTCTTTTTGTTATGTCTGGGTCATATAGGATTGGATCTTCATCCATTCTTGCAAATTGGTCAGATAGGGCCCTATATGGGTCTTCTATTGATGTGTCGATATCTACCTTGAAACCTCTAGATTCTGCTGCTATATCATCATCTACTATATTGATTTTGTATTCGTCAAGAACTTCAAGTAGTCCCTCATTATCTGCTATTACACCACTAGTTACTACCCTTGGACCTTCCCATTCTTCTTTTGGCATTTCTCTTAGTTGGCTTACCAAGTCTTCTAAGAGTTCATTGTGCTCTTCTTTTAGCATGAAATAAGAAGATTTTATAACATTAGACCTATCTTTAGTAGATATAGTTTGTCTATGGTCTCCTGCTAATTTTACAAATTCTCTTTTTAGTGCCCTATTTTTGTTATAGATTTCAAAGGTTTTTTTGAAGTCTTCATCTTTGATTTCATCAATACCTAGGGCTTTTTTTAATTCTTCAGCTGCTTGTTTGAATAATCTAGCATTGTATGTAATACCAAACTCTTCTTTTCTATGTTGACCATGATTTAGGAAAATCATTGGTATCTTATCTCCAACTGCTACCTTATAGTTTTGAGATAATGGTCTTAGGGTATCATCAAGGGTTGTTATCATTGTAGCAGATAGGCCATCTAGGGATCCATCTAAGGCCATTTCCATACATCTCATTGCTAATGAATAGTAGAAGGTTGGGAAATATTGTTTGGCTAGGTCTATTGGACCTGATCCTCCCCATATTTCTATTGGAACTGCTCCAGCTGCATGAATGATTTCTTCAGGAGCGTAGTAAGGGAAAACCCCTACTACTTTTTTGCCTTCTTCTAGATATTTATCTATTTGTTCACGTTGTGAGTGGGCAACATGATCAAAAGTTTCTAATAGTTGCTTTATTTCCATTTTATTCTCCTGTATAGATCTTATTGAGCTTGTTTATTTTTATCATCTGTTGGAGTTTGTATTTTTTTCTCTAAATCAGATAATTTTGTGTTTTCGTGGTTGGTATATTGGTCCTCGCCTTTAGCTAGTCTTTCATCACGTCTTTCATTCATAATTTCGATTAAGCCTTGAACACGAGTTTTGTATTGTTCTTCTGAGAAGTTTCTTGAGTCCGCTTGGTCTCCATCAAAGTTAACTACTGGAATATCAAGGGAGTCTCTCCATTGTCTTTCCATTTCTGGCATAGCACCTGACCATGGTTTACATGATCTGTTGTAGTTTACTAGGGCTCCGTCTATACCATTATCACGGGCCATGTTACTTCTCCACTCGATACCATCTTCTATACATACAGAGCATGGAGCCTTAGAGTAAGCTGCTGCCATTTCACGGATTCCATCATATTGGAAACCAAAGGCTGGTGCGTATACTACTGCTGCTACGTTTACTCCGTTTTCTTCAAGTGGTTCAAATAATTTTCTTAGACCTGGCCAGCATGGGATTCCTTCAAATAGGATTCTGTGCTCTTCTGGCTTAGTCCATGTTGATGTTCCTTCTTTTATAGATTGTTCGTATTCTTCTGCTAATAGTTCAAAACCTCTTGCTGCTCTTTCATCAACCCTTGCTGTTACTATATCAGCCATGTGGTTAAATAGGTCAAAACCACTTAGTGGTGATGGTTTGTAAGCCATGTAGTTACATGCCTTTAGCCATGCAGCTGCTGTTCTATTAGCTATGTTACAAGCTTCATCGAATTTTTCTTGGTCAAATTTCTTGCCTGTAATTTCTTCTAGTTGTTTTATAGCATATTCAAATTGGCCTACCATGTAGTCAATTTTTTCTTCTGATACTTCTTGGGTGTTTTGGAATGGGAAGTCTACCATTACCATTGGTATATCATGGATTCTTGCTATGTTTTCATACCATTTTGTCATCATGTTGCAGATATTGTTGCAGCATAATACCAAGTCTGGCATTGGCATTTTTCTTGAATCTGATGGTTCACCAGCTGCATATGCTAGAGATATTCTTGCATAGCCACAGATGTCGTTATCATAGCCCATGTCTTCTGCTTTTTTGCAAAGTCTTAGACCATCTTTTTTGGCTGCTGTTGTTGCAGCGTGGTTTTCTGGATATACGCAGTGGATACCAAAGGCTTTGGCAATTTCTATTGGGAATTTTGAAGAAGTCCAAGCTATTAGCTCTCCTCTTTCTTTAGCTTCCCAAGCGTCAGAGTAGATAGTTTCAACTAGGTCTGATAAGACCTTTTTTGCTGGTGGATTGCCATCTATAGGACGTGGTTTTCCGCTGGCTTTTGGCTTTTTATATTCTGTTTGTACTTTATCTTTTGTTTCCATTATAGCCTCCTATTTGTTGGCACTTAGTGCCATTTCTCTTTTTCTTTTGTTCGCTATTTTTTGATAACCTAGTAGTCCTGCTCCTAGGGCTCCTACTAATTGTGAGTATTCAGATGTTTTTATCTTATGACCAATGTTTTCTTCTAGGGCTCTAACCATACCATGGTTTAAGGCTACCCCACCAGTAAATACCACATCATCCTTGATTCCTACTCTTTTAGCTAGGGCTCCTACACGGCTAGCTATGGCATTATGAATACCTTTTACTATACTAGGTTTGTCTGTACCCTTTGATAGTTGGCTTATCACTTCTGATTCGGCAAATACTGTACAAGTAGATGATATTTCTACTATGTCTTCTGCTTGATCATCAAGTTTTTCAAGTTCATCAAGGTCTACTTCTAGTCTACCTGCAATAACATCTAGGAATTTTCCTGTTCCTGCTGCACACTTATCATTCATGACAAAGTTATCTAAGATTCCATTATCTCCAATGCTTAAAGCCTTAGAGTCTTGGCCTCCTATGTCTATGATTGTCTTTACACCTGGGAATAAGAAATATGCTCCCTTGGCATGGCATGTTAACTCTGACATTTGATAATCAGCAAGTTCAAAGGTGTTTCTACCATAGCCTGTGGCCATAATAAAATCCATATCCTCTTTGCTTAGGTCTGTACCCTCAAATATTTCTTCCATTACCCTCTTTGGACCGGAAGTTCCTGCTCCAACACCTATTACAGCTGTAGATACAATCTCTTTACCATTTCTTAAAACGACTGCCTTAGTAGCAGTAGAGCCTACATCTACACCTAATGTATATATATCATCCATATAACCTCATCCTTCTTTATATATATTAATATCGATTAACGATATTTATTTAACACTACTATGTACTCATCATACTCGTCGGAAAAGCTAATTCAATTGAATTAGCTTTTCTTAAGTATGATTATATATGTTTTTATATATGAATGTTAGCCTCTAATTATTCTTGGAAGAATCATTTGGTGAACTGGACAAATTTGTTGTTTATTTTGATAGCTTGCTTCTGTAAAGGCAACCATGTAATTTCTCAAGGCATTTAGGTTTACAACTTCATCTACCATACCTGTTATAGCTGTGTATATAGGTTTTGATTTTTCCTTGTAGTCATCAATTAGAGCATTCATTTTCTCTATTGTTTCATCAAGGTCCTTGCCAGCCTTATTATCTTTTACAAGTCTTCTAGAATACATAGCGATTGAAGCAGTTTCACCGTTCATTACGTTGATTTCTGTTGCTGCTGTTCCTAGGGAGAAGGCATTTGTATCATTACCTTGTGGACCACCTAATACATAGTGAGCTGCTGCAGTACCCTTCCTTAGAGTAATTTCCATTTGAGGTAGGTCAGAGTTTTGGATTGAGTAAATCAATGATTGACCTAGTCCTAGTAGTTCTGCTTTTTCTGCTTCATCTCCTACATCAATACCTGTAGTATCTTGGACCCAGATTATTGGTAATTTGTCTCTAGCACATAGAGTTACAAATTCATTTAATTTTATAAGTCCTTGTCTATATAGTTTTCCACCTACACCAACACTACCTGCGGCCTTATATTCTGGGTAGTTCATTAGTAGACCTTGGGCATTGGCAATGACAGCTGTTGGCAAACCATTGATTTTTGCTATACCTGTTATCATTTCTGGTCCATAGCCTTTTTTGAACTCTTCAAATTCTGACCCATCTGTAAGTCTAGCTATAACCTCATACATATCATAAGGTTTTTTGGTGTTCATTGGCAAGATAGAATATATATCATCTGCTGAGAATAGTGGTTCTTTTGGATCATCAACTCTAAAGAAGTCTAGGTCATAAGCTGGAAGCATATTTACGAATTTTTTGATTCCGTGCAATACTCCTTGTTCATTAGAGTAAACTTCTCTCATGAATCCTGTTTCAGCAAAGTGGATTCCTACTGATCCTGGAGGAGCTTTTATACCTGCTGATTTTGTTGAATTTATGATATCTTGAGCTCCTTCTTGGTCTATAAAGCCCTTTGGATTCATACCACCAACGATACCTGCACCACCTACTGCCATGTTGGCATCCTTGTGGGCTATTATTATTGTTGGAGATATTGAGTGGTAACCACCACCAGCTGGGTTTGTTCCCCAAATACCTACTATAACTGGAATACCTAGTTGGTTTAGATCAGCATTTCTGTAAAATGGTGTACCACCACCACGTCTGTTAGCATATACTTTTTCTTGTTCATCTAGTTTTACACCAGAACAGTTTAGTACATATACTAATGGTATATTAAGTCTTTTGGCTGTATCACTTGCTCTTACTAGGTTTTCTGCTTGACCAGCAACCCATGCACCTGCAAGTTTCTTATTATCTGATCCTACTATTAGGCACCATTTGCCAGATACTTTTCCAAGACCTTTGATAATACCTGTCGAACCATTTTTATTACCTTCTGGGTTAAATAATGAGTTTAGTGGGATAAAAGTTTTATCATCTACAAGTTCGTGGATTCTTTGTAGAACTGTCCATTCTCCTCTTTCATTTACCTTTTCATCTGGCTTACCAGCAGCTTGCACTTCTTTGATGGCATCTCTAATTTCTTTTTCTACAGCAGAAAGTAGGTCGCAGTTTTCCTTATCTAAGGATACTTCCGATCCTATTGTTTTCATATTTTGGAAATATGGATGTAATGTATAATTTCCCATGAGCTATCCCCTATATCAGTCCTTAGGTACTTTGATGAATGCTTGAGTTGGGTCGATTTCTTCTCTTATTAGTTTAATAACTTCTGGGCTTGGAGCTTCAAGTTCTACTGCCTTGTCTGTTGCTATTTCAAAACCAGTGTTTTCTACTATTTCTTCTATAGAAGATGTTGGATAATATCCAGCTAAGTACATTCTCTTTGTTTCTTCATCAAATTTAAGGATTCCCTTATCTGTAACTACCATCTTTGGTCCTCTGTTGCCTGGAATGCCAGCTCTTTCACGTCCGCCAGGACCATCCATATAACCAGGTGATGTTACGTAGTCAATTTTTTCTATAAATCTTCTTTTTTCGTGTTGCATCATGATAACTGTATCTACATAAGTAGCTATACCATTAGCTCCACCTGAACCAGTAAATCTAGTTTTTGGATTATTATAATCACCGATAACTGTTGAGTTTACGTTACCATATGGGTCTATTTGTGCACCACCTATAAAGGCGATCATTCTATTTTCATCATGTAACCATTCGTTTGTTTCAAAACCAATGAATCTATAGTTTGGCCATTGTACAGCACAGTGAGCCATAAGTCTGATATCACCTACTGAAGTTGGAACTTCGATTGGTTTACAGTCCATGAGACCACTTTCTACTATGATTTGGCAATTTGGTGCAAATACTGTTTTTGCAACTGAGGCACCTATTAGTGGAAGTCCTGTTCCTACTATAACTATTTGGCCATCTTCGATTTGTTGGGCTATAGTTACAGCTTGCATCTCTCTGATTGTGTAATTTTCGTAATTACTCATTATCGCTACCCTCTCCTTTTGCTTCAACTTCTATGTTTTTCTTTAATACATCTGTTGCATATCCATAACCTTGTACTGCCATGATATTTAGTAGGGTCTTTAGACCGATTTTTTCTAGGTATTCACCATGGTCTTTGATACCATAGATATATTCTTGTACGAATGCCTTGAAACCTTCTTCTGTCTTAGAAACTTGTTCATACATTCTTAAGAAGTTTGCATCATAGTCATAGTAACCATAACATTGTGATGGGTGAGCTCCCTTTGGTACATGAACTACAGCATCAACACACATACCAGGAATTGTGTTTTTTGTTGGTTCACGTCTGATATCTTCATTGCTCATTAGCTCTTCACAAGTTACGATTGTTTTTCTAGCTGCTATAGCTATATCAACATCGTGGAATTCATCACCAATGATTCTAGTTGTTCCGTCAGGAGATGCTACTTGGACGTGAATGATTGCAGTGTCTATTAGAGGAACTGGAACTGCTACTACCTTATCATCTCCAGAGAATGGGTCTGTTACATAGAAGAATTTATCATTTGGTAATTTATCGATTTTTTCTCTTTCTTCTTTTGAGATTCCCCATTTGTCAACCAAGTCTGTACCTTGCATAAGTTTTACTGGTAGATATGGTAGACCCAAAGATGCAGCATGTAATCTAAGCATTTCAACGTCTTGTGAATAGTCTTCCATTAGAAGGGTTCCATTTTCTACCTTAGCTCTAAATCTTCTTAGTACATTAGAAAATCCTGAGTTTGCAGTATAGCAGTTGATATATGCCTTTAGTCTGTCTTCACCTATTAGTAGGTCCCAGTCACCACCTGCAGGACCACCTTCACCTATAAAATCTTTTTTACCTTGTCTTAAAATTTCGTGAATAGCAGCGTATGGTTTTCTATTTGTTGTAAATCCGCCTAGACATAGAGTATCTCCATCCTCTACATAACGATCTATGGCTTCATGAAGGCTTACTACCTTAGTATTTTTCATTTATAATCCTTTCGTTATCAGTATGTATTTATTTATTATCGTTTCCAAAATTTGGTGTTTTTGGTATATCAAAATCATCAATTGAGATTTTATCAGGTATTTCTTCTTCGTACTCCACAACCACATCATAGTCCTTATCACTATTAGCTACATGGATAGAGTACTCTTCCCTTATTGTTTTACTCAATATAAATACCTCTTTCTTGTATATGCTTTATATTAAATCCTACTTATCTTTAGATAAGTTCAGAGTTTTCTTCAAATGCTCTATGGTCTACTTCACAAGCTTCAGGTATCTTAACTTGAGGGATATTGTTCTTGTTGAAAGCAAACTCTTTTATTTCCTTTACTGTTTCTGGAATGCTTAGTTCTTCTAGCTTATTATCGTAAAAAGCAGAAACATCTATTTTTTCTACCTTGTCATTCCAATTTATCTTTTCTATATTATTTAAAGAAAATGCATATTTTGAAATCACTGTCACATCTTTAGGAATACTTACTTCCTTGATTTTGTTTCTATAAAAAGCAAAGGCCGCTATGTGTTTTACACCTTCTGGCAATACTAATTCTTCTATTTCGTTTTGACCGAAAGCTTCAAATCCGATCTCTTCTACAGTTTCAGGTATTTCTACTGAAGTGAAAAATCTTCTGAAGAAAGCTTTTTCCCCAATCCTTCTGATAGGTACTCCATCAGGTGAAACTTTTGGAATTGGCATAGACTTTATTTTTTCTTCTTTGATCTTATCTTTCCCTTTTCTACTAAGGGCTACAATAGAGTCTCCATCAAATACAAAATCATCATATTCAAATTGACTACTCATTAATTCCTCCTTCTATCATATAATGACTATTAGCAGTATATCATATATGCACTAGTAATGAAAGTATTTTCTTAAATATTTTTTACAAATAATCTATAATCTTAATAGCTTAATCATTAGATAAAGTTACGGGACATATATTGCCATGTTTGTTTATGCAAGCATTTTCTTAAATGACTTTGCAGATAACTTTCATTTAAGTTTGCCGCATGAAAATTCCTTCATTATATATAGTCTGTATAAAGGTTTTATGTTAAAATTTTAAGACCTATTTAAGTTATTATGACATTTTTTACTAGTTTTGCCAAAGTTTAAAAAGAATTTGCCTTTTTGCCTTGAAAAATGAAAACGTATTTGTTATAATTGTAACGTAATCAATAATTACAATAATAAGTCGTTAGGAGGAAAATAATGACAGAAACATTAAACCCATTAGAGTCAGCCCAACAAAAAGTAAAAAAAGCTTGCGATAAGCTTGGTGCTGATCCTGCAGTATATGAAATTTTAAAAGAACCTGAAAGAGTAATTGAAATCTCTATTCCAGTAAAAATGGATGATGGTTCAGTTAAAGTATTTAAAGGATGGCGTTCAGCTCACTCAACAGCAGTAGGTCCATCAAAAGGTGGATGTAGATTCCATCCACAAGTAAACTTAGATGAAGTAAAAGCTTTATCTCTTTGGATGACTTTTAAAGGTGGAGCTCTTGGTTTACCATACGGTGGTGGTAAAGGTGGAGTTGCTGTAGATCCTAGCGAATTATCTGAAAGAGAACTTGAACAAGTAGCTAGAGGTTATGTAAGAGGACTTTATAAATACCTAGGTGATAGAATTGATATTCCTGCTCCAGATGTTAATACAAACGGACAAATCATGAGCTGGATGGTTGATGAATATGTTAAATTAAACGGAGATAGATTCGACATTGGTACATTTACTGGTAAACCAGTTGATTTCTCTGGATCTCAAGGACGTAACGAAGCTACAGGATTTGGTGTAGCAGTAGTAGTTAGAGAAGCTGCTAAAAGATATGGTCTTGACATCAATACAGCAAAAATAGCTGTTCAAGGTTTTGGTAACGTAGGAAGCTATACAGTTAAAAATATCGAAAGACAAGGCGGAAAAGTTAACGCTATAGCTGAATGGGACAAAAAAGAAGGAAACTACGCTTTATACAACGAAGAAGGATTCGACTTTAAAGATCTATTAGCTTATAAAGAAGAAAACCACACACTAATCGGATATCCAAATGCAGAAAAAATTTCTGAAAAAGATTTCTGGGAAGGTGAATGGGATATCTTAGTTCCAGCTGCTCTTGAAAATGTAATTACAAAAGATGTAGCTGAAAAATTAAATGTTAAATTAGTTTGTGAAGCTGCTAATGGTCCTACAACTCCAGAAGCTGATAAAGTTCTTGAAGAAAGAAATATTCCACTAACTCCAGATATCTTAACAAACTCTGGCGGAGTTTTAGTATCTTACTATGAATGGGTACAAAACCAATATGGATATTATTGGGATGAAGCTGAAGTAGAAGAAAAACAAGAAGCTGATATGATGAAAGCTATAGAAGGTGTATTCGCAGTTTGTGATGAATATGATGTAATTCCAAGAGACGGCGTTTATATGTATGCTATCCAATCAATCGAAAAAGCTATGAAATTAAGAGGTTGGTACTAATTTTAAATTAGTGCTATATACTAATTAATAATTAAGTAAATTAAATGTGCATAGAGTAATAATTACTCTATGCACTATTTTTATTATCTTATATACTAATTATTTAAGCTAACAAATATTTACTAAAATATTTATTAATCTTTTTTATTCAAATTAATTACTTTACTTATTCTACTTTTAACTAGGCCTATTTATACAGCTAGTACTTACGAATAAATACATCTTATATTTGATAGCAATATTCTAATCTATAAATATTTTGTTCGTTAAATTTCAATTATTATTTTAATAAAAATTAATCCTTATATCAATTGCTAATTCAAGTACTCATTAATTAAGTCTTAAAGTAAGATTTCATAAGTTATATATTTTATAGTGAGTTAGTAAATTTTCCAACATAAAAAGTTGCTATAACTTTTTATAGCAACTTTCAATGTTAATCTTAATTATAAATCAAAGTGTTTTTTGATATTTTCAAGAACAACATCACCAATATCATCTTGAGAATCATGGGTAGATCCACCGATGTGTGGTGTGATATAGAATCTGTCACATTCGAATAATTTACTTTCTACATGAGTATCTGTTGAATCAAGTCCACCTGCTCCAAGTTCATTAGAAATAGTATCGAAGTTTGCTCCACCTATAATTTTGTTTTGTAAAGCTTCATATAGGTCATCTTCGTTTACTATACCACCCCTAGCAGCATTGATGATTACAGCATCATCTTTCATCTTTTCTAATTGTTCTTTGGCAATCATATCCTTTGTATCAGGTGTTAGTGGAACGTGAAGGGTGATTACATCAGCTTTTTCGAATATTTCATCAAGGTCTGTTAGTTTTGTATAATCTTCCTTGATATCAGCTTCTGTTAAGAATGGATCGCTAGCTAGAACATCCATGTGGAAGACATTAGCAATTTCTGCAACTCTTCTACCTATAGCACCATATCCTATGATACCTATAGTTTTATTTCTTAGCTCTCTACCAATCCATCTGTATTTATTCCAAATTCCATCTACCTTGATTTCATTTTGAGCTTGTATAGTATTTCTATATAAGTCTAAGATTTTTGCAATTACAAGTTCAGCTACAGCATTGGCATTTAGACCTGGAGAGTTATATATTTCTATGCCTTTTTCTTTAGCATATTCTTTGTCTATATGGTTAGTTCCTGTTGAACCTACAAATATAGCTTTAAGGTTTTCTCCCTTATCCATTATATCTTTGTCTATGAATGGATCTACCCTCATTATTAGCATATCGTAAGCTGGAATAAGTTCCATAAGTTTTTCTTTGCTAGGTAGCATTTCTTTATCAAATTCTATTCCTAGCTCTTCTAGTCCCTTGTCAATTTTATCTGACATGTAATCAATTATTAAGGCTTTCATTTCCTTCAATTTCTCCTTTGTTTTTCGTGTAATGTGATAACATTTTCAACTACTATTATAACACATGCTAACTTTTTATCAAGCATTGTTTTATTCTTATTTTCTCATACTTCTACTTCTATTTTATTTATATATTTTTTTGTAGAGGTCTTCCCTTCTATCTGCTAGAATTTTAAAGGTTTCCTTGTATTCTTTAGCTGTGCTTATATCAAGCTTTGCAGTCTTTATAGGTCCTGGTTGATTTGGATCAATTATATAATTTGCCATGGGTCCAACTATTTGAGAATGTCCACCATAATGGCCCTCATAGGCCCTACCAGTAGAATTAACCCCTACTACAAACATCTGATTTTCTATAGCCCTAGCCCTTATAAGGCTATCATAATTTATAATCCAATCTTCATGCCAGCAAGCAGGATTAAATAAAACTTCAACATCATCTAGGGCATAGGAAGTGACCCATGGTGCAAACTCTATATCATAGCATATTAAAAGTCCACATTTGACTCCATCTATTTCAAATATTAGCCTAGAGTCTCCAGGTGTAATAAAATCCTTTTCTCCTGATGTTGAATAAAGGTGGGTTTTATCATAACTGCCTATTACTTTGCCATCTCTATCAAAGACATAGGAGGTATTATAGACCTTGCCATATCTATTATCTAAGATAGACCCTCCAATTATGTAGGATTTCAATTCTTTGGCCAGGATTGATAAGATTTCTTTGGTTTTTTGCCCTTGCTTATCTGCTATTTTAATAGCAAACTGATCAATTTCTCCTGTATTAAAGATTTCTGGCAAGACAATAACATCAGGATTTTGATCCCCAGATTTTTTTATTAAATCTTCTATTAACTTATAATTATAGGTATCATCTAGCCTCTTTAGGGCTGGTTCTATCAAAGATATCTTCATTAATCCTCTCCCTTGAAAAAATAAAGGACTCAACTAGGAGTCCCCATTTTTGTTTTATATATAAATTTATTAATTAAGCTCAGCTTTTATCTTATCAAAAGTATCATAATAAGCACGAGCTAAGTCATTTGCTTCTTTAGGGCTTACTTCTGTAAATATTACCTTATCCTTATAGTTTAGCTTACCTAATTTATGAAGGTCAGCTGTAATTATGGTTCCTACTTTGGTATATCCACCTGTTGTCTGTCTATCAACAAAGAGGATTATAGGTTGACCATTTGATGGAACTTGGATTGATCCTAGGGCTGTACCATCTGATATTATATCAGCAGATTCTTTATGCTCTATCTTGCTACCAGAAAGTCTGATTCCCATACGGTCAAAGTCTTTAGTTACTGTATATCCACCTGAGTTAAAGAAGTCAAAGATTCCCTTATCTGTAAAGGCATCATCTTGAGGTCCCTTAACTACCCTTAGTTCACTAAATTTTGAGTAGGCTTTGATATATTTTTTGTCAAGGACTCTTTCTTTTTTATCTTCTGATACGATAACTTCAAAGCTATCATCACTCATTAGCTTGCGTCCTTCATAGCCACCCATTCCTGTTTTTAGGTTGGTTGATTTTGAGCCATTTACTACTGGCACATCAATCTCTCCCCCAAAGGCTATGTAGCCTCTAAAACCATTTTGGGCTGCTCCTAGGGTTAGCTCATCGCCTTCTTTTACTAGATATGACCTATAATTTTCTATAGGTTCATCATTTAGCTTAGCTGAGAAATCTGCGCCTGTTAGAGCTATTAGCATAGGAGCGTTAAATTTAAAACTTGAGCCCAAAAATGCCATCTCTATTACTGCATTATCCTTATCATTTCCGACAAGGAGGTTAGCAAGCCTTGCATTATAGTCATCAGCAAAGCCAGAAACATTGATACCAATCTCTTGGTAACCGTATCTACCACTATCTTGGATGGTGGATAGCATACCACCATTTATAACTTCTACATTAGCCACGGAGTTGCTCCCTCTTTACTTCTTTTATCTTTACTTCATAAGTACCAGCTTCAACTTGATCTGAGATTTCCTTATATGTTGCCTCATCTACAGCTACATATCTGATATAGTCTCCAGCCTTGATAAATACTGGTTCTTCTAGATTTGATGGGTCATAAAGTTTTACAGGTGTCCTTCCTATAAGCTGCCAACCTCCTGGAGATTGGATTGGATACATACCTGTTTGGCTACCTGCTATACCTACAGATCCTGGAACTATCTTTAGTCTAGGTGATGATAGCCTTGGTGTTGCTATCCTCTCATCTAGGCCCCCTAGGTAGGTAAAGCCTGGCAAGAATCCCATCATATAAACTAAATAGTCTACTCCAGTATGGATTTCTACTACTTCTTCTTCGCTTAGATTAGCATTTTTAGCAACATTAGCAATATCAGGGCCATATTCTCCACCATATAGGGTAGGGATTTCTATTAATCTTACACTGCCACTAGCTAAGTTACTATCTGCTATTTCTATACTAGATAGTTTTTCTACTAACTGTTCGTAGGTAAAAACTCTTGGGTCATAATTTATTAATATTGACCTATAGGTTGGTAGGATATCTACTATCCCATCCAATTTTTGATCTTTGAGGTAGCCTACTACCTGGGCTATACTCGCATTGATTTCTTTACTAATTTCATTACCAAACTCCATTACAAGAGCGCTATCTCCTGATGGTAGGTATTTTATGTTTTCCATATTATCGCTTCCTTTATATTCCTACACTTATCATATTAATTAATGTCTTTACACTCATGATACCCGTAAATATAACAACTAATATACCTAGTATATATAATAATTTTGAATGTTTATATTCACCAATTATTTCCTTTTTCCTAGTAGCCGCTAACATTACAGCCAAAGTGATTGGCAAGATAAATCCGTTTAGTGTTCCTACAACAACAAGTAATTTTTGTGGTTTACCTATTATTATAAATACTACAGTTGATATAACTAAAAATATATTTGTTATTAGGGATTCCTTGTTAGCTACAGTAGTTGATAAGGTTTTTAGGAATGATACAGATGTATAAGCAGCACCTACTATTGGTGTAAGTGCAGCTAGGAAAAATAGTAGGCCAAATATCTTATAGCCTACATTACCTGCTCCAACTCTAAAGGCTGTTGCTGCTATATCATTTGGATCTATTTGATCACGAGCTATTCTTAGTGCTCCTAGGATGGCTAGGAAAAGTAGGACCCTCATTATGAAGGCTACTACTATACCAAGCATAGCAGATTTGTTTACCTCATCTAAGTTCTCTTCTCCAGTGATGCCAGCATCTATAAGTCTATGACCACCTGAGAAAATTATGTAACCACCTACTGTACCCCCTATTAGGGTAATGATTGCTGGGAATAGCTCAGTTAAAGATTTTTCTGGCATAACCATAGAGCTCATAGCTTCACCTACTGGAGGCTTAGTTTTTACTGCTACATAGGTTATTAGTATTATCATTACTATACCAAAATATTTGGATGTTTGGTCTAGGATATTTTTGGCTTTTGGGTTTGAGAATATTATAATTCCTATGATACCACCAATAGCTGCTCCTATCCTAGGGTCTAGGCCAAAGAGTATGTTTAGACCAATACCTGCTCCACCGACGTTACCTATATTAAAGGCAAGACCTCCAAGGGCAACTAAACCTGCAATAAAGTAACCTAGGCCCGGCAAAACCTTGTTGGCTATATCCTGACCCCTCATCCCTGATACTGATATAACCCTCCATACATTTAGTTGGGCTATCAAGGATATAAGGACAGCTGATAATACTACAAAGGCAAAAGCCTTATCTAGGTCATAGGTAAACTTACCTGTTTGAGCAATAAAACCTGGACCAGCTGAGGATGCAGCCATTAGGAAGGCTGCTCCTATTAGGACTGATGGATTAGACTTATTAGCTTTGACACTTTTTACCTTAGCGTCATCGCTAGCCTCATAGGTCACCTTATCAGTTTGTTTATTTTTATCTTTGTTATTTATCGCCATTTTACTTTCCTAAAAACTCTAGCAAAGGTGCAACTTTAATACCTTCTTCTATTAGGCCTTCTTTTAAAATTCTTACGAACTCAAGGGCTTCTGGATTATCCCCATGGACACAAATAGAATCAGCTACTATATCAATTTCTTTGCCATCTGCTGTAGTAACCTTACCCTCTTTAACCATCTTTATTACTCTTGGTAGGGCTTCTTTAGGGTCTTTTACAAAGGCTCCTGGTAATTTTCTATTTACTAGGGTTCCATCTTCGTTGTATCCCCTATCAGCAAATACTTCTTGAGCAACTTTTAGGCCACGTTTTTTGCCTTCTTTAGCTATGTATGATCCAGATAATACCATTAGTATTAAATCTTTGTTATATTCTTCTACAGCATCTAATATTGCATTAGCAAGTTTTTCATCGTTGCAGGCTGTATTATAAAATGCTCCATGTAGTTTTACGTGTTGGAGGGTAGTTCCATGAGCTTTAGCAAAGGCTTCTAGGGCTCCTACTTGATATAAGAAGTAACCACGTGCTTCTGTTTCAGAAACATCCATCTTTCTTCTACCAAATCCCATCAAATCAGGGTATCCTGGGTGGGCTCCAATATTAACTCCTTTTTCTTGGGCTAGGGCACAAGTCTTATCCATGATTAGTGGATCTCCAGCATGGTAACCACAAGCAAGGTTGATACTTGTTACATATTTTACGATTTCCTCATCTAGGCCAAGTTTGTATGACCCAAATGATTCTCCAATGTCACTGTTTAAATCAACGTAATATTCCATTATTGACTCCTTTTTTTTATTCATTCTCATTAATTGTAGCACAAAACCGATTTCATGTAAATTTATTTCATTTATTCTCTTTCTTATTGTAAAACGATATCAGATTAGCTGACATTCATATCTTAGATAAAATCCCCAGGTCAAAAACACCTGAGGATTTCTTCTTTATTATTTTATTAGTGATGCTAGGACAGATAATAATATAGGGTTAAATATATCATCTATTATAACTGCAAAGGATGGATAGAATACCCAAGCTAGGTTATTATAGCCATATTCCTGCATTACCGCCTTTATATTGGCAACTGCATTTGGACCTGATCCACAACCCCAGCCACAGTTACCTGCTGCCATTACTGCAGCCCCATAGTCCTTACCAAAGGCCCTAAAGGATACTGTCAAAGTAAACACAGCTATTAGGATAGCTTGTAATACTAGGATAATTACAAGGGATGAGGCTTGAGAAGCTATAGCTGTGATATCTATAGTCATTAGCACCAAGGCTAAGTATAGCTCTAGGAACATATCCTGAATTGCTGTAACTTCTGGTATATACAATTCGCTATTTCTCTTTTCATTTATATTTCTAGCAATTGCTCCAGCAAATAAACACCCAATAAATTTAGGCATTTGAATCATTGGTACAAGGTCCAAGAGGTATTTTATAGGGATACCACTTGCCGCTATAAGTAAAGTCATAGCAAAGGCACGTATCATCTTGGTATTATCTATCACTGGTAGCACATTATTCTTTTCTGTTTCTGGTTTATCATTTGGGTCAGCCTTAAGATTATTTTTCCTAATCAAGTATGCTGCAATTGGTCCCCCTATTAGAGATCCTATAATATTTCCCATGGTACCTGCAGCTACCCCAAATTCTGTTACATTAGCTGGGGCTCCCATAGACTCAAATATTGGCCCAAAGGCTGATGCTGTACCAACTCCTCCACTCATGGCTGCAGATGATGCTTGGAGGCCCAAAAATGGATTAAGGCCTAGGGCCTTGGCAGCACCTAGACCCAATAAATCTTGCAAGAGGATAAGTAAACATGATACCCATGTTACCCTAATAATAAGCTTACTTCCCGCACTTTTCATTAGATTAGTTGAAAAACTATAGCCTATAGCTAAGAAAAATAAGTTTTGGGCAAGGTCTTTTGTTACCTTGGCATCAAAGCTAAAGTCCATTATTCCAGCTGTTTTGATAATTGACACTACTAGTGAAAATATAATACCTGATACAACTGGGGCAGGGATGGCATATTTTTGTAGGGTCTTTGATTTACCTACTAAAAACCTACCTAAAAATATAACTAAGGCAGCTATTCCAAGGGTAGTTAGATACTCAAACTGAAAAGCTGGAGTTGATCCGGAAGTTTTACTTAACTCTCCAAAATAAGATAAAAAGTTATCCATTATTTCTCCTTATAAATTTTAAACCAAGGCTTAAAATAGGAACTTTGTTTATTTTTTCTAGCTAAATAAACTTAGTAATACCCCTGCTGCAACAGCAGAACCTATAACACCTGAGACATTTGGACCCATAGCATTCATTAGTAGGAAGTTACTTGGGTCAGCTTCTTGGCCTACAGTATTTGATACCCTGGCAGCCATTGGAACAGCTGATACACCAGCAGATCCTATAAGTGGGTTGATTTTATTACCATCTTTTAAGAATAGGTTCATAAGTTTAGCCATCAAAACTCCAGTAGCTGATCCTACTGCAAAGGCTGCTAGACCCAATAGCATAATCTTTATTGTTGCTATATTTAGAAAGGCATCAGCTGATGCTGAAGCACCTACTGATAGACCAAGTAAGATGGTTATTATATTCATTAGTTCATTTTGAGCTGTCTTTGATAGTCTTTCTACTACCATTGATTCCTTCATTAGGTTACCAAACATTAGCATACCTATAAGTGGAGCTGCATCTGGAAGGGTCAATGCTACCAACAGAGTTACAATTATTGGGAACATTATTTTTTCTTTTTTAGATACAACCCTCATTTGAGGCATCTTTATTTCTCGTTCACTTTTGCTTGTTAGCGCCTTCATGATTGGCGGTTGGATTATTGGTACTAGAGCCATATATGAGTAGGCTGCAACAGCTACCTGGCCTAGCATATGAGGAGCTAGCTTACCTGTTAAATATATAGAAGTAGGACCATCTGCCCCACCAATTATACCTATGGATGATGCCTCTTGACCATTAAAGCCTAGAAGTATGGCACCCACAAAGGTGAAAAATATACCAAATTGAGCTGCTGCACCCAAAATAAGTGACTTAGGGTCAGCTATAAGTGGGCCAAAGTCTGTCATGGCACCAACACCCATAAATATTAATGGTGGGAATAAGCCAAGCTCATCTCCCTTAAAGAAGTATCCTAACAAACCTCCCGGCTGTTGGATTTCATTTACTACCGATATAACATTATTTGCCTTATCAGAATCTATGATAGTTAGTCTATCAACTCCCGCTTGCATAAGGTTAGCAAGAGGAAGGTTTGCTAGAAGCATACCAAAACCTATTGGCAATAAAAGTAAGGGTTCAAATCCCTTTTGAATGGCTAGATAAATCAAGACTATTGATACTGCTAGCATTACTACAGTTTGCCAAGTTAGGGCGGCAAAACCAGTAGTTGATAAAAAGTTAGATATTACGTGTCCCATCTATTCTCCTATGCAAGATCTACAAGTGGATCTCCTGTATTTACACTGTCCCCACTAGCTACATGTATTTTGTTAACTACTCCATCATTTGGGGCTTTGATATCATTTTCCATTTTCATAGCTTCAAGGACTAATAGTACATCTCCCTTAGATACTGATGCACCCTCGCTTACATTTACCTTATTGATTGTTCCAGGTAGGGGTGATGTTACTGATGAAGCTGACGCTGCTGCTGGTGCTGCTGGAGCTGGTGCTGGACTTGCAGCTACTTGATTAACTTGTGGCTCAGCTTGACTACTTGCTGGTGCATATACTACATTAGGGTTTTTTTGAGGTTCTAGGAAGTCTTCTTCCATTACTTCTACCTCATAAGTTTTCCCATTTACTGTTACATTTAATTTTTTCATATATTCCTCCATAAAAATATTGTGGTTTTATTTTTTGATATGTATCTTTACCGAATCACTTCCTAGGGCTTGGCAAACTGCTGCAGTTATTACTGCTACAATTTCATCCTCATCTTCTACTTGGGCTTTTGTAGCTGGTGCTACTTCTGGTACTTTTTTGCTAGATTCTTTTATTTTATCTTCCTTTTTGCTACCAGATGCCTTACCCATAAGCTTAATTACTAGGATTAGTAATATTAATACTACAAAAACAGTACCCATGGCAAGTAGGGTAGTATAGCCTGCTCCCTGCATCTTCTCTCCTGTAGTTAGTGAGCTTATATTATGTGATAACGCTTCTAATAATTGATTTGTATTCACTTATTCCTCCTTTCTCCTATCTAATGATAACTAATACGACTTAATAATTAGTGACTAAATCATATCTTAACTAATATGATATCAAATAAAAAAATTCTTTCAATATAAATATCATATAGACCCTATATTTTTGTATAAACTTTATTACATTTAATATTGGTCTTAACCCATAAAATGCCTACTAGCATTTTATGCTTAGTGACTAATCCCTTTAAATTATAGCATAAGTAACCTTTTCATTAAAGGCAAATTCATGGTAATTGTTAATTTTTTTATATTTCTTATATTAATTTTCTAAAATATCTAAATAAGTAAAAAACATCCACACTTGCCTAACTTAAAAAGAAACTCCCAAATGAGAGTTTCTTTATTTGTAATCTACACTAACTTATAAATTTAATTAAAAGGTTATCTGTGCAAACATTGTTATTATCAATACGTTGATAATATCTATAGCAAAGGCTCCAACCATTGGTAATATAAAGTATGCCTTTGGTGCTGGACCATAGTTTTCTGTCAAGGCATCCATATTAGCCAAGGCGTTGTAGGTTGCACCCATACCAAATCCACATATACCACCTGAAAGTACAGCTGCATCGTAGTCACTACCCATAACTTTAAATGTTGCAAAGTAAGCAAATAGGGCCATGAATATAGTTTGTGCAAATAGGATTATTAGCATTGGACCAGCCACTGCTTTAAGTTGGGTTAGGTCAAGGGTTATTAGAGCTATTGATAGGAATACGTTAAGACCCATAGATCCACATATATCATTGGCTCTTTGGTTGATTTCCCAACCATCTTTTTTACCAATTGTGTTTACATATATAGCTGCAAAAATCATTGATGCTACATACTCTGGTAGGTTTAGTGGTGATCCTAGTAGCATAACATTATCATATAGGAACTTTTTAAGTATGGCACCTAGACCTACAGATATAAAGATTAGGGCAAAGACTTTTAAGAAGTCATCTATTGTTAGTGGTGCATGTTTTTCTACTACTACATTGCCTACTTCTTCATCTTTTTCGATTAAGAGGTCTGGGTTTGGTTTTAGGTTGTGTCTTCTAATTCTAGCAGATCCGATTGGTCCACCGATTAGAGATCCCATGATTACACCAAAAGTAGCTGCAGCTAGGGCAATAACTTCACCTGCTGGTAATCCCATCTTTTCTAATTCTGGGCCCCAAGCTCCTGCTGTACCGTGGCCACCAACCATGGTGATAGATCCAGTAACTAGACCTAGTAATGAGTTTTGTCCAATAAGTTTAGCAAGACCCATACCAAGAACGTTTTGGAAAAATACAAGAACTACAGATAAGACTAGGAATATTACAAAACCCTTACCACCTTTTTTAAGTGTTTCTAGGTTGGCTCCTATACCTATTGATGTAAAGAATACCATCATAAATGGATCTTTTAGAGTTGTATCCATCTCAAAAGTAGCAGTTCCAGTAGATTTTAGGATAAGATGAATTATAGCAAATAAAAATCCTCCGATAACTGGTGCTGGAATACAAAATCTGTCAAAGAAATTGACCTTCTTTCTTAAGAACTTTCCAACATAAAGCATAATGATAGCTATTGCAGTCGTTTGCATCATATTGGCAGAAATAGTATAAATACCTTCCATATTTCCTCCTTATAATTAAATTTTGGGTGATATGTACCAAGTTCTAACCGTAATATGTTAAATCATTAACGGCAACTATAATATATCAAAATGTTTTCCTGATGTCAATATATTTCTTTAATTATTTTACTAAAAATTTTAATTAAAAGCTTCACAAGACTTGATCAGTGGCTAAAAATAGCCAATAAAAAAACTTTCTAGCATTTTCATAATTTTGCTAGAAAGTTTTGATTTTTCTTTTTTTCTAATATAAGTCTGACCTTCTATCAGCAAAAAAGCTCATCTCTTCTCTTATCTCTTTGACTTTTTTTAGGTCTATTTCTGCTGTTACAATACCTGTCTTTTCATATGGAGCTACTATATATTCCCCAAGAGGATCTACAATCATAGAGTGTCCACCAGAATCATCCTTATATCTAGTTGAGTTGACTCCAACTACAAAGATTTGATTTTCTATGGCTCTAGCCCTATTTAAGGCCTCCCAATGGGGTAGTTTGGATGTTGCCCATGATGCACAGTTAAAGAGGATTTCTATCCCATCTAGGGCAAATTTCCTAACCCATTCTACAAATCTTACATCATAGCATAGGACTACTCCGCATTTTACTCCATCTATTTGAAAGGTTGCATATTTATTGCCCCCTTGAAAAAGTTTATCTTCTCCAGCTGGGGAATAAAGGTGAATTTTGTCATATTCACTTAACAAATTACCTTTTCTATCAAAGTTATAGTTCCTATTGTATATTTTGCCATCTTCTTTGACAGCTACAGATCCACCTATTATATTTATATCAAGTTCTTTTGCAAGCTTTGATAAAAACTCTTTGGACCTAGTGCCATCCACATCTGCTAATTCGTCTATATTTTTTGGATAATAGAAAGTATTCCAAGTTTCTGGCAAAACTACTACGTCTGCTCCTTGGTTTTTGCTTTCTCTTATGGTTTCTTCTATTAGTTTATAATTGTTCTCAACTTCCCCCTTGACTGGGGCAACTTGGCCTAGTGCTATTTTCAATTTTCCCTCCAGTATGTCTTTTCTCACATAAAAATAATACCCCAAAGCACATAAAAATAAAAATAGGGCCTGGGATATATACTTAAAAATTTTTATCCTATAAATTTAAGCCTGTACTTATCATAAGAGAAGGTCTTTTCTTCATTTCCCACTTCTAGGATAAGGTCTAGCTTATCATCCATACCTATAAGGGTACCTGCTATTTCTTCATCCTTGCTATAGACTATAACTTCATCACCCTTTTTGGCCATAAGTTCATTATAATTTTCTAAAAGCTTACTTTGGCATATGCCTTCTTGCATGGATAGGATTGCTGGTATTAGATAGTATTTAACATTTTCTATGGTATCACTTAAAGTTAACTTAGAGTCTTTACCAAATAATGTTGTCATTATAGGTCTTAAGTCTTCTGGTATAGGGCTTAACTCTATAAGATTGATGCCTATACCTACTATGGTATATTGGGCATGACCCTTATGGTCTACTGCTGATTCGCAAAGGATACCAGCAAGTTTTTTATTTCCTATGTATAGGTCATTAAGCCACTTTATTTTTATATCCTTATTAGACATTTTCTTTAGGGCTTTTGCTAGAAGAACTCCTGTTTGAGATGTTACAAGGATTAGATCAGAGTCTGGTACACTTATATTTAAGCTTATATATAGGCCTCCTTTGGGAGATACAAATGCATGGTCCTTTTGACCCTTGCCCCTAACTTGCTCATCTGCTGTAACTATACTGATATCCTCTCCCTTATTAAGCTTATCCTTGATATATGTATTGGTGGAATCCACACTTTCTAGGTGGACTTCCTTTCCTAGCCATGAGGCCTTTTTGTCAGTTAAATCTTTTAATAGATTTTCTATCTCTTGCTTATCTTTAGACAAAAGGTCTATAGATTGGTCAAATTTATCTAGAAAGTCTGCTCTTTTTTCCTGATCATCCTCTATAAGTGTGTAGTACATATAATGGTACATATAGGTTGTTGGACTCTTAGAAAAATAAGAGGATATTTTTTCTTTTTTTATATATTGGTCAAACCTGTCTTTTTGACCTAAAAGCATCATTAGTTTGGCTGTTAGTATCTTTTTGTTGTTAAGCTGGTCAAGGTCATCCTTGCCTATAACTAGGTCTAAGGCTTTGTTTATTTCGTTTGATCTTAGTAGATAGATCATATTGTTATCAAAAATTTGACTCATAATATCACCCCTTATTTTGATATATACTTATAAGTTCTCTTATATATTATTATAGCTAATATAATTTTAATAGTATCAGGTATTATAAAAGGAATTAGACCCAGGCTTAGGACCTTACTCATAGGAACTTCTACTCCCTGGACCCTGGTTAGACCCACCTTTAGGTAGATTAGACCTAGTATATAACTTACAATAACTCCTATTAGGATACCTAAGATTATTTTCTTATTATCCATAGATCCGTGGCCAAACTTAGAAATGATATAAGCCATTGGTATAAAGCTTATGATAAAACCAAAAGTTGGGCTTGCTATGGATTGGAGTCCTCCTGAAAAACCTGCAAATATCGGGACTCCAATAAGTCCAATTAGCATATATAAAAATGCCGATAGACCCGCATGAGAAGGTTTTAGGAAAAGTCCTGCCAATATTACAAACAGAGTTTGTAGGGTGAAGGGTACTGGCCCTAGGGGAATGGTTATAAATGCTCCTATGGCTATCAGTGCCGTGCTAAGAGCGATTCTTGTAAGTTCTTTACTTGTCATTATTACCTCTTTTCTTTATTAATCTCCTATAATTATATCACAACTTTTATATTTAATAATAGTACAAACTTTTTATAAATTTTATTGCTTAATTATCGGCCTATAATTTTGACAAAAAAAGATGTTCTAATATAAAATATTAAAACATCTAATTAATCTTAAATATCAGTCTCTTCTGGCCTATCATCATTATCATTTAATGGTGGTAGGTCTATGACTTCTTGGTTACTATCATCTAAATTTTTAGCATCTACATCAGTATTTTCTGCTACTTCAGCTTCTTTGATTTCTTTGTCTTTTTTACCATTTAAGATTTCCATGAATTGCTCACCAGTTATGGTCTCTTCCTTTAGTAGGTAGGCAGAGATTTCGTGAAGTTTATCCATGTTTTCTTTTAAAATCTCTATGGCTCTCATATGAGCTGCACTTATAATTTTTTGAACTTTCTCGTCAATTTTATTTCCAGTACCACTTGATACTATAAGTCCTCGTTCGCCTCCTAGGTATCTACCTTGGATTTGCTCTAATTGCATAAAATCAAAGTCTTCATCCATACCATAGATGGTTACCATTGATCTTGCCATGGCTGTAGCACGTTCTATATCATTGCTAGCTCCTGTAGTCTTAGTATTGAAGATAAGTTCTTCAGCAGCCCTACCTCCAGCAAAGGTACAAATTTCATCAAAGAGTTCTTCTTTGGTCATTATATATTTCTCATCCTTATCCACAGTCATTGTATAACCTAAGGCGCCACCAGTTCTTGGTACTATGGTTATCTTGGTTACTGGAGTCTTGTGGGTTTGGATGGCTGCTACTAGGGCATGGCCAACCTCGTGGTAGGCAATGATTTTCTTTTGGTCATCACTTATAACAGCATTTTTCTTTTGTTGACCTGCTATTACCACTTCGATTGATTCTTCTAAGTCCTCTTGGGATAGTTTTTTCCTACCTTCACGGACAGCCCTTAGGGCACCCTCATTTACTATATTTGCAAGGTCAGCACCACTTGTACCAGCTGTTCTTGCTGCTATTTCTTCATAGTCTATCTCTTCTTCACGCTTGATATTTTTAGCATGTACTTTTAGGATATCTTCACGACCCTTTTTATCTGGTAGCTCTACTTGAACTTGCCTATCAAAACGACCTGGACGAGTCAAGGCTGGGTCTAAAATCTCAGGACGGTTGGTAGCAGCTAATAAAACCACTCCCTCGGTTGCATCAAATCCATCCATTTCGTTTAGCAATTGGTTTAGAGTTTGCTCACGTTCGTCATTGCCTGAGTAGCCAGATACGTCACGTTTTTTACCTATAGCATCTATCTCGTCTATAAATACTATACATGGTGCCTTTTCCTTGGCTTGCTTGAATAGGTCACGAACCTTGCTTGCACCAAGTCCTACAAACATCTCAACGAATTCTGATCCGGAGATTATGAAAAATGGTACATTGGCTTCACCAGCTACAGCTTTTGCTAATAAGGTTTTACCTGTTCCTGGAGGTCCTACTAGTAGCACTCCCTTTGGCACCTTAGCACCAATCTCTTTGTACTTGCCTGGGTTGTGAAGAAAGTCTACTATTTCAAATAGAGAATCCTTGGCCTCTTCTTGGCCTGCTACATCCTTAAAAGTCTTGCCTGTCTTATTTTCTACATAAACCTTGGCATTTGATTTACCAAAGTTCATAAAGTCGGCTCCACCTCGGCCGCCCATTGTCTTTGTAAGTGACCTTGATGCAAACCAGAATATTCCCCAAATCAAGAATAGTGGCAATATTGAGGTTATAAATAGGGTAAGCCATGGGTTCATGGATGTTTCTATTTTTTTGCCGAAGGTCAATTTATCGTTTCTTTTTTTGGCGTCAAGTAGCCTATCTGTTAGGTCAGTGTCTGCCCATAGACCAGTTTCATAAGTCTTCTCTTCATCATCAACCTTAGCTTTGAAGGTGTATTTGGTGTCATCCTTATATACTTCTGTTACTTGGTCTTTTTCAATCATTGACACAAATTGGCTGTAGGATACTTCCTTGGCGCCATCTTTTGCGGCAATTGGGTTTAGGGCATAACGTATTATAACAAATAATACTACCGCTACTATCCAATAATATAAAAAGGGCTTATTGGATTTATTCTTCTTATCGTTCATCTATAATCCGCTCCTTGAGATATAGTTATCAAGTAGTTCATCCAGAGCTTCTAGTTCATCAACAATAGTTTGTAAGTTTACATTTATATTATCTCTTGGTATGTCTGATCTGATTTGATCAAAGTATACACCAACTTTTTCTGCTGCTAACTTTCCATTGTCAGTCAAAGTAACATTTACAACTCTTTCATCGTCGACAGATCTTATTCTTTCAACGAACCCTTGTTTTTCTAGTTTTTTGCATATATTTGATATATTTCCACCAGTCACTCCAATGGCCTTGCCCAAGTTACCTATAGATACTTCTTTGCCTGTAGAATATAGGGTTATGAGCATCTTTAGTTGTAGGGTTGTTATTCCTAGCTCTGTTGCAGTGTCTTGTAATAATATATCTATTTTATGAGATATTTCTCTTATCATCGAGAAAATAGAATTGTTAAATTCAAAAAAATCAATATGTTCTGTAGCCATACTTCCTCCTAGATAAAAATATTCATCTAGCTATATTTTACATAAATTTTCATTATTTTCAAATAAAAAATATTATTTATAAAACGACTTCTTTTTAAAAAAAGTTTTTATGCTTTACCAGGTAGATTTATCAAAGCTATCCTTTTTAAGTAAACTAATATATTTTGCTGCATCAAGGGCTGCAACTTGACCTTGGCCAACTGACTTATTTATTTGATAAGGTCTGCCAGCAACATCACCTGCTGCATAAAGTCCTCGGATATTTGTCCTACAATTGTCATGGACTATTATGTGTTCATCATCTGTTTCTATAGATGGAACTAGACGAGATGGTTTTGATGAATCTCTTATAATGAAAAATCCATCAGCGCTAATTTCTGCTCCTGACTTAAATTTCAAAATACTTGCCCTATCTTCTCCAATAAATTCTACTGGTACATCTCCACTTATGACTTTTATAGAATCATTTAGCTTGATATCATCCTTGTACATATTTACAAAAATAAGCTCATCTACAATCTCTGATGTGAAGTTTGCTTCCTCGACACTTTCTTCATTGTAGCCAATTACTAGAACTTTTTTACCCTTAAATAAGGCAGCATCACAGGTCGCACAATAGGAAACTCCCTTGGCAAAAAACTTATCTTCGTTGATCAAATCTTTCTTAAGCTCTATACCTGTTGCTACTATAACTGATGTGGCCTCTACCATGTCATTGTTTTTTAGCATAAGACCAAAGTAGTCGCCCATAGCATATACTTGCTGAACTTTTTGATCTGATTTGTCGTAGTCATAGGCTTCTAGGGATTTTTTGAAAGCATCATTTAATTCTTTACCAGAAACATCTCCAAAGCCCAGGTAGTTTTTGATTGATTCACTATTTTCTAAACTAGGCGAATCTATGCCAAAGATTATTACCGATTTATTTCTGATTTTGGCATTCAATAAGGCGCTAAGTCCTGCTGGACCAGCGCCTATAATTGCTAAGTCATATCTCATTATAAGTATTTTCCCATTGCCTTTTCTAGGACATCTTTGGCTTGGAAACCTACCAGAGTTTCTTTTAGGACTCCATCTTTGAAAATCATTAGTGATGGTACTGCATTTACATTGTATTTTGATGCTATATCGCTTGAATTATCTACATCTATACCATAGATTTCATATGATACTTCTTCTGATAATTCTTCAAGAATTGGTGCTTGCATCTTGCATGGTCCACACCATGTTGCATTAAAATCAACTAAAGCTAGTCCCGATCCATTTTCTACTAAGTTAACAAATTCCATTGAGTCTAATTCACGCATTTTTTTCTCCTTCTATTTCTATATGAGTTAGGGGCGATCAACCATTGTTGCTTGTTTGATCTTTTTTTAGCAAGCTATCTACTACGCTAGCTAGATTTCCCATCAAATAGTAAATAGGCCATTAGACATATTTAGATGAGAAACTATTAGCCTAGCAGGAACTTCTAGCTTCCATGTTCTATTAGTCCCCTGACTTCCATTACTGGTAGTGAATATATTATACCCTTATTTTCATCTTCTAAATTCATTTCTTCATATATGGCGTTTTTTATTGGGTCCATTAGGCTTTTTTTTACTAACATTATTACAATATCTTTTTCTGGTTCTATTTTCATATTTAGAAGTATAGACTTTTGCTCTCTGCCTGCTCCTCGGCCGTGGACTAGGGTTGCTCCAGAAGCATCATAGGCTATAGCATGTCCTGTATCACTGGTAAAAATCATTAAAATAAATATACTCGTGTATACTATCCACATAAGCAGAGATATGGAAATTTCCTTAAAAATCCTATACAGGCCTATGGAAATCATAAGTCCTACGCCTAGGGATATGATTATTACTATAAGGAAAGGCGATATTCCAATTGACTTACTTACTTGATTGGCAAGTATTAATAAATCAGGTTCAGCAATAGAAATTATAAAACCAATAAAGATTCCAAATATTATAACTTTTATAATTTTATCAAATCTTCCTAAGAAATCCCCCATCATGGTACCAATCTTTGAAACAGATAGATCAACCCCTTATAGGAAAATAGAAAGACCTAGGATTACTCCTAGAGATCCTAGTGTGAATTTGATTAGCAAATCAGTAGAAAGGCCAACAAAAAAATTTAATATGTATACCAAAATAACTATAGGCAGAACTGCCTTGGTATTATCCTTAATATTCTCAAAAAATATATATTGCTCCTTATGTTTTT
>CABTWT010000002.1 GCA_902488555.1 uncultured Anaerococcus sp. | reverse complement strand
CAGACACAAAATAAATCTATGTCTGATGTTAAGTCCAACTTTTTGGGGTCACCTTATCCTAGTATTTGGGAAAGTGGTTTTTTCTTTAGTCTAACTCTAAGGCTCCAGTGTAAAGTTGGTAGTAAGTTCCGTGTTTTTCCATAAGTTCTTGGTGGTTACCACGTTCTATTATCCTACCATCATCCATTACCATTATAACATCAGCATTTTGGATTGTTGAAAGTCTATGGGCTATAACTATAGAAGTTGACCCCTCCATAAGCTTATCCATTGCCTTTGTTACCTTGATTTCTGTTGATGTATCTATTGAGCTTGTAGCCTCATCAAGTATTAGCATAGGTGGGTTGGCCACTGCTGCTCTTGATATTGATATAAGTTGGTTTTGTCCATCTGAAAGTGATGATCCATCTCCGTGAATTTCTGTTTGATAGCCGTCTGGAAGTCTTTTTATAAAAGAGTTTGCGCCAGCTAGTTTTGCTGCATCTTTGACTTCTTCCTCACTTGCAGAAAGTTTGCCATACTTGATATTTTCTTCTACTGATTCAGTAAATAAATTTACATCTTGAAGTACCATACCAAAGGCCTTTCTTAGGTGGTCTTTTTTGATATCTCTTGTATCTATACCATCAATTTTGATAGATCCACTGTCAATTTCATAAAATCTTGTGATTACATTGGTAACAGTAGTCTTACCCGCCCCTGTCGCTCCAACAAGGGCGATTTTTTCACCTGGATTTGCATAAAATGTCACATCCTTTAGGATTTTATCTGAGTCATCATAAGAAAAGTCAACGTGTTCAAAGTCTATGCGACCCTCTAGCTCCTTATATACTTCCTTGCCATTTTCATCTGTCCATTTCCAGGAATAGCATCTTTCCCCAAGCTTGCAAGGCATTGGATTTCCATTTTCATCAATCCTAACATTAGCAAGTTCTATATAACCACTGTCTTTTTCAATTGGCATATCTATAATTTCAAAGATACGGCTAGCTCCTGCCATAGCAGAAAATACTGCATTTGCTTGTTGGGAAATATTAGCAATTGGATTTTGCAAGCTCCTAGCATTGGTCAAAAATGTGGCTAGAACACCGACCGTGAGATTACCATTTATAGTCATAATGACTCCAAAAATCGCTAGTATTGCATACATGATATTGATTGCGTTTACCAAAAATGGCATCATACGTCCTGCATTTACCATGGCTTCAGCCATAGTTGATCGTAAATTTTCACTTTTTTCTTCAAATTTTTCTATAGTGTCGCTTTCTTTGTTAAAGACCTTTATGACCTTTTGTCCTGAAAGCATTTCTTCGTCAAAACCGTGCAAGATTGATACATTTTTCTGCGCTTCTTTAAAGAGTTTACCGGTCTTTTTCACTATATTTTTTAGGATTAATATCATAACAATTAGGCCAATAAGCATCACTAAAGTAAGTTCCCGTGATAGACCTATCATAACTATTAGAGTTCCTACAAGCATCAACAATGACCTTACTAGGGTTGGTAATGTTGATGATAAAGATTGAGAAAGGGTGTCAGTATCATTGGTAAATCTAGACATTATTTGTCCGTGCTGGTTATTATCAAAAAAGTTTATAGGCATTTGTTGGATTTTTGTAAATAGGTCATTTCTTATGTTTCTAATTGACCTTTCACCTATTCTAATCATTAGTCTAGTATAAATAAATGTAGTGATGATAGAAGTTAGGTAGATAAATCCCATCTTGATTACCCCAGATTTTAGCCCTGGTATATCTGATTTTAGGATGTAATTATCTATGATTGGTTGAAGCATGGATATGCCCCACACTTGGGTTAAAGAAGATATTACAACACAGAAAAGTACAAGTATTAGTTGCCACTTTTGTTTAAAAAGATAGGAGAAAAGTTCTCTTATAGCATGCGAATCTACGTTACGACTATGCTTGTTATCAGATATTTGAATTTCTTCAGTTTTTACACCATCTTTCTTATCTGTCATCTTCCCATCCTTTGTTTTGTATGTCGTAGGTTGTCCTATACATTTCATTTCTTTGGTAGAGTTCCTCGCCTGTACCAATGTCAGCAATTTCTCCATCGTCTAAGATGACAATTCTGTCAGCATTTTCAAATGATGATAGCCTTTGAGATATGATTATTTGAGTCATATCCTTATCTAATTTGTTAAATCCATCTAAAAGTTTTGCTTCAGTTTTGGTATCTACTGCTGATGTTGAGTTATCTAGGATTAAGATTTTTGGTTTCTTTAGTAAAGACCTTGCTATAGTAAGTCTTTGTTTTTGGCCACCAGATACCCCAGAACCACCTTGACCAAGTTCTGAATCGTATCCATCATTTCTTTCACTTACAAATTCGTCTGCTTGAGCGAGTTTTGCCATTGCTATTATTTCATCATCAGATGCATCCTCATCTCCCCATCTGAGATTGTCTATAATCTTACCAGAAAATAAAGTGTTTTTCTGTAATACTATAGATACTCCATCTCTAAGAGTTGTAAGGTCATAATCTTTTATATCGTGTCCGCCGACTTTTAAACTTCCTTCTGTTATATCATAAAGTCTTGGAATAAGTTGTACAAGGGTGGATTTTGATGAACCAGTTGGTCCAAGTATACCAATTACTTCTCCGGACTTGATATGAAGGTCTATGTTCTTTAGTTGATAATTATCGCTATGCAAATCGTATTTGAAGCTTACATTATCAAAATCAATCGATCCATCTTCTAAGTCTAGACCATCTATCTTATCGTCATTATCCATAGAAATTTCTCGTGTCAAAACTTCTTTAACCCTAGTAACTGATGGAGAAGAAGCCATAAGCATAGTTAGTACCATTGATAGGCCTATAAGGCTTCCAAGAAGCATCATAGCATACATATTAAAACTAACAAGGTCTCCAACACCCATATTTCCAGCTATGATTTCATTGCCACCAAACCAAGCTATTGCAATAAATGTCGCATATAATATAGCATTTGCTGTTGGAAATACATAACTTATTGTTCCTTGGGATCCATCTGATAGCCTAAACATTTCCTCATTGGCCATAGAAAATTTATCTATCTCATATTTCTTTCTGACAAAGGCTTTAACAACCCTCATATTATTAAGATTTTCTTCAATAATAAGATTCAATTTATCATATTGTTTACGAGTTTGTCTAAATTTTGGAATAGCCGATGACGTTATTGTCAATAAAATCAATAATAAGATTGGCATAAGTATCAAAAATATTATTGAAAGCTTCCTACTAGTCTTAAAAGCTAGGAAAAAAGCAACTACAGCCATTACAAGAGTTTTTATAATAAATCTTGTTGTCATAAATGTCGATTGGGCCAAAGCCTGCATGTCACTGGTTAACCTTGTCAGTAGTGACGGTACTCCAAAATACTCAAAGTCTTCAAAAGAATAATCTTGAATCTTCCTAAATTGTTCCTTCCTAACATTATCTGTAAGTCCTGTTGATGTAATACCAGCATTTTTTGAAGCCTGAGTTCCAGTAAACATTGATAAAAGTGAAATTACAATTATAAGTCCACCGTATTTTAAAGCCTGGCTTGTATCTTTTTGATAAATTACTTCATTTAATATAATGCCCATAACAGCAGGAATCAAAAGTTCAAATATTGTTTCTAGCACAGTCATAAGCATAGATATACTTCTATTTTTCTTATACTGATTTAAGTATTGCTTTAAGTATGAAAAAGCGTGGTTAAATTCTTTTAAGCTATTCATATATCCTCCCCCTTCATAATATTTTCCAAAACTTCAATAATATCATTGAGATCATCTCTAATAGAATTTATTTTCTCTTCTCCCAATTGATCATAAATTTCTTTATTAGATGACTTTAATGAATCGGTTATTTTTTTTACTTCTTTTGCACCCTTTTCTGTAAGCAGTAGGGTTTTGACCCTCTTATCTTCCTTGGATGCTTGCATATAAATAAAGTCATTTTCTTTTAAATTCAGTATTATAGAGTTTATTGTTTGTTTGGGCATTTGGAGTTTGTTTACCAAGTCTTTTTGGGTAAGATTGTCTATCTTGTCTATATGAAAAAGTATGATAGACTCCAGATTATTTAGCCCAAAGCTTTCAACCCTCTGTTTGTTTAGTCCATTTAACTTTCTTAACATTGAAAAAATAATAAAAATTTCACATGATTTATCGTCCAATTTCAGACCTCCTTTTAGGCATAAATATAATATAGTCTATAAATGGACTTTGTCAAGTTTAAAAATAGTATTTTTATTGTATAATATTAAAGCTAAAGGAGTAATGATGAGACAATATTTAGAAAAACAAAATGTTGATAAAAACTTAATAGATCAACTTGAAATATACAGGAAAGAAAATGGACTATTCGACGATCCAAGAGTCGTTGAGCCAGAATTTAAATACTATGGCAAGGAAGTCTTGGAACAAGCAATATCTGCCATTCTTGCAGGAAAAAACTTGCTTTTAACTGGCCCAAAGGCTACAGGCAAAAACGTACTTTCATCAAATCTTTCCTACCTATTTGCAAGACCATCATGGAATGTTTCATTCCATGTAAACACCGATTACAACTCTCTGATCGGCGCAGATACTTTTAAAGATGGAGAAGTTGTCTTTAGAAAAGGACCTATATACGAGGCTGCCATAAGGGGTGGATTTGCAGTACTTGATGAGATTAACATGGCAAAAAATGAAGCAATTTCTGTACTTCACGCAAGTCTTGACCACAGAAGAATCATAGATATATCAGGCTATGACAAAATAAATCTTGATCCAAACACAAGATTTATAGCAACTATGAACTACGGCTATGTCGGAACTCGTGAAGTGAACGAGGCCTTGGCTTCTAGATTTATGATTATAAATATGCCAAATATCACTAGAGAAAACTTAGACCAGCTTCTGGCTGACACTTTTCCAAGTCTTAAGGAAAAATATCGCAAGGCTTTCATAGATATGTTCATTTCCCTACAATTCAAATCAGAAAACAATGAAATTTCCACCAAATCAGTCGACCTAAGAGGACTTATATCTGCTATCGACACTATGAAGGTTGGACTAAATCCCTATAATGCTATTCTAATGGGTATCGCTAACAAGTCCTTTGATGAATTTGAACGAGAGATTGTAATTGATACCATTAAAAGCAAAATCCCACAGCATATAGAAGAGAGCATATTCGATGACTGAATCGCTGGATAAGATCCGTGAATATAATATTATTTGGGATTTTAGTGAAAACTATAAATTCACTCCCAAAAAAACTTATCCAATGGATGAAGTTTTCAAAAATATTATATTGGGTTTTACAATAAAAACTTTTGATACAAAAATGCTCGATTCATTTTTTGCCTACCTTTACGAAAATAATCCTTTTTATGAGGACTTCAAATTTATGACAAATCTTTTGATAGAAGATATTTGTGTCAAAGAACTTAGTAAAGATAATCTTGTCATAGAAGACTTGCAAAGAAAATACGCTAAAAAATCATACTATAAATACAGCCACCACAACCCAGATAATCTAAGAGAGCAAGTTGAAAAAGCTTACTACGGACAAGTCCTTGGCAAACCTATCATAGAAGGGGCTATTTTTAGAAATATTTACCAGGCTGTTTTTGCCATATATACCACCGATACCAGTAGTCTGATTGAAGAGCTAAACAAGGTCTTCAAAACTTACTTTAGATTTGATAGAACAAAGGAAGATGAAGAACTATTTGAAGAGATGGTTAAGGATAAGGAAGCCAAAGAATTCAAAAATAGTGAAGAAAAACCATCAGAATATTCTGATGAGAATATTGACCAACAATTTGCCATTGGTTCAGCCGAATTTACTGGCAATATCTACTACGCTGACAAAAAAGAAGACCTAAACAAGAACTTACTCTTCTTAAATTCTAACCAAGATGACTACCACTCCTCAGATGAATTTATAGAAGACTTTTTTGGCAAGTCCATTCTTTCTAAAAATATTGTGGAAAATATAGAAAAAGAAGTATCCACAGGCATCCACCAAAATAAGAAACTCTATTTTACAAAGGGTCGATATTCAAACAAGGCCAATGCCAGGTTTTATGAGAAAAAACGCAAGGAACAATCTGATAAAAATAAAAATTATATAGAAAAGAACCATGCCATAAACCACAGAAATATAAATCAACTAAGCCTTGCCATCAAAAATTCTCTAGCAAGCTACGAAGATTATGATGATAGGGTCAAAAACTACGGTGCCATAGATTCTACCAAGGTATGGCGAGCACCAATAATCCATAATTACAATGTATTTAACAATATAGAAAATGACGATGTCAAAAAATTTAAAGTAGACCTAATACTCGACTCATCTGCAAGTCAAATCCACAGGCAACATATAGTGGCAAATCAAGCCTATATAATCGCAAAATCTATGGACTTAGTGGGTATACCTATAAGAATCACTGGTTTTTCTACTTTACGTGAACATACAGTTTTTACTGTATATAGAGATTACACAGAAAAAAATAAAAACGAAGAACTTTATAATTTCTTTGCAGCCGGATCAAATAGAGACGGTCTTGCCTTTAAGACCCTTCACCACATCATAGACACCAAAGATGATACAAAACACATCATAATAGTCCTATCCGATGGCAAGCCAAATGACGAAAGAGCCAATATCAACACAGCAAGACTCAAAGATAAGGACCAATACACAGGTAAAATAGCAATCGATGATACAGCTTTTGAGATAAGAAATCTTAGAAACGACAATGTTTCAGTCCTTGGAGTCTTCACAGGAGAAGATGAAGACGTTGAAAACGCAAAGCTAATTTACAACAAAGACTTTGTTAGAATAACAAATTTGGAAAACTTTTCAAAGATAGTTTCAATATTTATGAAAAATCAAATATTAATGTAAAAAAGCAGACCAATGAGGACTGCTTTTTCTTATCGTCTTTTTCTAGATTCATATTTTCTAGTATTTTCTATTTGCTTTCTTTTTTGTCTTGGAATTTCTATGTGCTCGCTCTTGCTATTATTTATGTGCTTTTGAGCTTTTCTCTTTCTGAAATACTTGTGGTAAATGGTGTTAATTAGTTCCATTACTTCTGGAATTCTTACTAATAATATCAAAAATCCATAGACAAGGGCTGCTAATAATATTGCTACAAAAACAGCCAATATATGTGGCAGATTATCTGCTGTTATAGCATAGATTTTTCCTGCAACAAGTGCCATTATCCCTGTTATTATTAGGATCTTCAATATGGAAAGCAGAGTGTTTTTAAATTTAAAACTACCAAAATTATCTCTAAATTTGTATATCATAAGGCTTGATCCTATGATAGTAGATATTACTGTGGCATAGGCTATACCATTTAAGCCATAGAATTTGATGAGTATGGCATTTAAAATTACATTTATTAGTTGTTGGATAACAACAATTATTACTGGTGTTTTGGAATCTCCTACTGCATAAAATCCACGATCTACTACATCTGTTATAGATTGGAAGATTATAAATGGTGCATAGGATACCATCATACTAGCTACTGCTATTGTATCTTCACTAGTGAAGGCCTTTCTTTGGTAGACTAATTCGATTACCGGATTTGCCAAAACCATAATACCAATTGTAGCTGGTATTACTAAAAGCATGGTTGTTACTACAGAGGAACTGATTGAGCTTTTCATTTCCTCAATCTTGCCTCCTTGACCGAATTCAGCAATTTTTGGAAAAAGCGCTGTAGTTACTGAAACAGTAATTACTCCTGTGATTAGTGTAAGCATTGTTTTTGCATAAAATAATACTGATATGCTTTCTTCACCAAAAAATGCAGAAGCCATTGAGTTATCAACTATTATAGAGATCTCTCCAGCTGCTGATGATACAATTACTGGTATGGAAATTAACATCAGTTGCTTCACATATTTGTTTGAAAAGTCAATTATCTTCTGATGCCTATAGCCTGCTTTTCTTTTAGCTTTTGGAAATAAGATGTATTGTAAAACATTACCCAAAAGAGCACCAATTATTAGAAAATATGGATTTCCTGTCTTTCCAGTCAGAACTGTAAATATTATTATGATAATATTCATAATAATTCCAGTTATGGCTGGATTAAAGAAATCTCCCTTGATGTTCAGATATCCCCTAAATACAGCAGAATATAGGTAGGCAAAAACTGCAAACATCATTATTCTAGTATAATTTGTAGCTAAGTCTAATAATTCGCCTTCAAGAGATGGGGATAAAATTTTGGAAAATGGTCTAGCAAAGATGAAGCCTATTACTAGAGCTATTGCCCCAAAGACCATCAAAATATTAAAAATATTTGAAGTAAATTTCTCTGCTTCTTTGATTCCTTCTTCATTTTTGGCCCTATTATATATGGGGATGAAGCCTGAAATAATACCAACGGCTACAAAGTTTGCTACAACTACTGGCAAAGTATTTGCAGTTGTATATATTGATTTTATGCTACCTGCCCCTATATAGGATGCCATTACTGCTTCTCTTATAAAACCAAAAATTTTGGAAATTATAGTTATAAGCATAAGCATGAATGTAGTTTGACCCATAATTACCTCACTTATAAGTATCGTCTTAATATTATATCTATATTCATTTTTATTTACAAGTTATAAATAAAGGACATTTCCCAAAGGAATATCAAATTTTGCCATATCATCCTTATTATGAGAAACCAAGATAATGGTTTTTTCGGCAAATTTCTCCTTGATAAGATCTATGGCAATATTCTTATTCTCATCATCAATACCAGCAAAGGGCTCATCCATTATCAAAATATCACCATCAAAGATAAGCGCCCTTGCAATGGCAACTCGCCTTTTCATGCCTCCAGAAAATTTGTGTATTGGAATACTGATATCGTCTATATTAAGATTTTTCAAAGTTTCCTTGATTAATTTCTGATCATCTTTTACAATTTTCAAATTATCAAAGGCCGAAATCTCATCAATCAGCCTATCTTCTTGAAATATTACTGAGACTTTCGAAAAATCCTTATAAATACTCCCCGAATCTGCTTTTTCTAAGCCCAAGATTAGATTGATCAATGTAGTTTTACCTATGCCAGACCTACCAAATATGGCAAAAGGCTCTCCATTTTTTATTTCAAAAGACAAATCATCTATGATCTTGTGATCAAAGGACTTCGTCACATTTTCAAATCTAATCATCATCTTCCTCCAAAATCTTCCTAAGGGTGTATTCAAATATAAAGGATAAAATTAGTATGGCCAAAGTCCACGCAAGAAGTGATGGCATATCCAGGTATATTTTTGTATTATAAAGATTTTTACCTATTGAATTATCAGGAAGTCCTATTACTTCTCCTGCAATACCTGCCTTTAGCACAAGGCCCGATACAGAAATAATACTTGATTTTATAAAGGCCCTGGCCTTGATAAGGTATATATATTTTAACTTATCTAATTTATTAACTTCATATATACTAGCCATTTGTAAAAGCTTTTTATCAATTGATTTTAGACCTACATAGGTATTTGTGTATATAATCGGCATAGCCATGATAAATGAAACAAGGATAGAAAGATTCTTAGTATTTATCCAAAAAAGAAAGAATATTACAAGGCTTGCCAATGGTATTGACCTAAATATTACTATAATGGGATTGATAAACTCGTAAAACAAATCATATTTGTAGGAGATATAAGCCAGTATCAGTCCAAAAACAATGGAAAGTACAAAGCCTATAAATATTTTGCCAAAGGATGAGAACAGTGTGATATAAAATTCTTTAGTCACAACAAGTTCAAAAAATCTTTGTAATACAAGAAAAGGAGACGGCAATAGTATCTCCTCTCCTATCAAACTTGCCATTATTTGCCAAATTACTAGCCAAACAAGGTCAATTATTATTTTTCTTTTCTTATTTTGTAAAGTAGAAATCATCTTCTGGTATAGATCCGCCTATTAATTGTGGATTAGTATTGTTCAAATCTTCTAGGTGTTTTGCCATCATTTCTTTTAGCTTATCACCATCTTTATATTCCAAAGCAAGATTTGGAATTGCTTTTTTTGCAACAGGAGCTGGCATTATATCGTATTTTTCAAGCAAGGCTGCAGTTTCTTCTGGATTAGCCTTTGCCTTTTCGATTGAATCTTTAAATGTTTCTAGAAGTTTTTCTACATCTATCGTATCTAAGTATTCACTTCTTCCTACTAGAACTGAAGAAATTAGTGGATATCCTGCTGCTTTTTCATAAAGCTCGTTTAGGTCGATGGCAACTTTGGCATCTTTTGCTTTTATTAGGACACTTGATACCATTGGTTCTGGAAGAATTGCAACTTTGGCCTCACCTGCAATTAGCTTTTGAGCTGCTTCATTGGCTTGGGCAAGGTAGTTGATATTTAAATCCTCAGAACTATAGCCGTTTTCCTCCAAGATTTTATTTATTGCAATCTCTGGAGTTGCTCCCTTGCCTGATGCTAGGATTTCTTCTCCATAATTTGCTAAATCTTCTATAGAGTTTATTTCTACATCTCCCTTTGTAACTACGTACAATACTCCTAGGGAATTTGTAGCAAGGACTTTTACTTTGCCTTCTGTCTTGTTATACAAAGTAGCAGCTAGATTTGCTGGTATGATGGCAAGATCAGCTTCACCAGATACTAATTTTGGTACAAGGGCATCTGGAGCTCCATCCACACTTTCGTTTATGGTAAAGTTTGATTCGCCATTTTTTGATTCTTCTACCATGTTTATGGCGCCAACACTAGTTGGTCCAGCTAGCATAGAAAGATTTACATCGTAATGCTTAGCATCTTCTTGATTATCATCTTCTACTTTTTCTTCTTTTATTTCTTCAGAATCTTCAGTTTTTGAAGAAGTATCTTCTTTTTGTTCGATTTCGGTATTTTCATTATTTGTTTGGCCTTGGTTTATACATCCTACTAGAGCCAAGGCTAGTAGGAGGACTAGTGACTTATTCTTTATTTTCATTCTTATTCCTTATCTTCGCTAACTTTTAACTTTTCATCATCTGGTCTGTCTTCTGTTGGGATGTTGTCGTTATCTGCTGGGGATCTGTAGATAGATTCCTTGGCAAAGGCACGAACAGCCTTGCCTGTCTTAGTATCAGCAACTACAGTTCCAGGTCCTCCAACACATCCTCCGAAGCACGCCATACCTTCTATTAATTTGCCATCCATCTTGCCTAGTTTTGCTAGTTGAGCTAGTTTGACACAATTTGACAAACCATCTGCGGCTTCTACATCAACATCAATACCAGGCTGGATTTCTTTTGCACGTTTTACTACTGCTTCTGCTACTCCACCTTTTACAGCGTAGTTTCTACCAGTTTCTGATGCGTCCATCATCTCATCTTCTACTACAATTTCTGATGGTTCTACTCCCTTAGCTAGGAACATTCCTAAAAGTTCCTCAAAAGTTATTACAAAGTCAATAACTTCGGCTACTTCTTCTTCCAAGGCTTCTAGCTTTTTGGATATACATGGGCCAACAAATACAACCTTGCAATCTGGGTCGCGTTTTTTCATTTGTAAACCTGTATAGATCATAGGTGTTGATGATTCAGAAATATAATCATTGATTTCTGGGAATTGGTTTCTAACCATCATCTTCCATGAGAAACAGCAGCTGGTTCCCATAAATGGAAATTCTCCTGTAGGAACTTTTTCAAGGTATTCGTGAGCCTCATTCATAGTTGTTAGGTCAGCACCAAGCCCTACTTCTATTGCATCTGTAAATCCAAGCTCTTTGATAGCTTCTCTAATCTGTTTTGGGCTAACATTTGGACCAAATTGGCCTACAAATGATGGCGCAAGTATAGCATATACTTTTTTGTCTGCTTGGATGGCTTTGATAAGCTGGTAGATTTCTGACTTATCAGATATAGCACCAAATGGACAAGTGGAAATACATCTACCACAAGCAACACACTTATCTGAGTCTATTTGTGCTCTGCCAAGCTCATCAGAATGTATAGCCTTAACTCCACAGCTTTCAGCACATGGGCGTTTTTGGTGGTTGATGGCATTATATGGACAAGCGCTAACACATTTACCACATTTTATACACTTATCTTGGTCTATGATTGAACCTTCTGATGTAAATGTTATAGCGTTTTTTGGGCAAACATTAACACAAGGGTGGCCAATACATGCCTTACATTGGTCTGTAACAGTAACCTTATTTTCTGGACAAGCCTCACAGGCTATCTTTATTACGCTTACTAAAGGTGGATGGTATATTCTCTCTTTTACATCCATTTGATCTAGGCCTTCTGTAATAGCATCAGTCTTATCAGCAGTTCTTGCATCTAGACCTATACCCATACGAAGTCTCTCACCCATTACAGCTCTTTCACGGAAGATATTTTCCCTATATGTGGCTGATTCACCAGGCAATATGTCATAAACTTCAAGGCCTATGTCTGTAATTGGCCTGTTTTCATATGCTATCTTTGCAATATGCTCAAAAGCCATTCTTCTGATATGTAATATATCTATGTAAGATTCTTTCATCTATTCTCTCCACGTTTTCTTGGATGAAATTGATCAAAAATGTATTCCATCAATACTTCAGGCTTAGCATTTTTGAAATATTTGTCATCTATCTTTGCAAATGGTGCTGATTTTTCTGGTTTATCAGCCTCATTCATGATATTTTCGTAAACTACTTCAAGTTCTGGTAATGGACCTAAGTTTTCTATATCATAGGCAACTTCTAAGTCTTTTTTGATTAGATTTGCATAATCATATAGGAACTCGTTTCCGGCAGCTGTGCACCTTGCACATGAACAAATTGTAACTTTCATATTTGTCTCCTATCTCTCAATCTCTATATAAATTGTAACAGATAAATAGCTTACAGGCAATGATAAAAATTTATCATCATCTATAAGCTATATTTCCCTATCAAGTTCTAGGGGTATCTCTATAATAAACTTACTTCCTTCGTTAATCTTGGATTCCACTTTGATGTCATAAGATAAATATGAACAAATATGTTTTACTATAGATAAGCCAAGTCCGGTTGATTTTTTATTTCTTTTCCTAGACTTATCCACCACATAAAACCTCTCAAAAACTCTCTTTTGATCAGCTTGGCTCATGCCTATACCATTATCCTCAATTATCAGAAAATAAGAATTATCTCCTAGGTCGTAATCCACTGTGATGCTACCAGATACCTTGTTGTACTTTATGGCATTATCAAAAAGATTTGAAACTAAATCATAAAACAAAGATTTAGAAGTATAAATTTTATATGGTTTGACCTTATTTGTCACAGTCAAATCTTTACCACAAGCTATACGGTCATATTTTTCTACTGTTTCTGATACAACATCGTAAATATCAACTTCCTCAAAAGATCTCTCAAAGTTTTGCTCATCAAGTCTTGAAATTTTAAGAATATCATCAATTATTTCAAGTAGTCTATTGCCTTCTTTGTAGATAATTTGACCGAATTTTTTGATGTCATTTTCTTTTGCTATACCTGTAGCAATTAGCTCTGCATAGCCATTTATAGACGTTAGAGGACTTTTTAGCTCATGAGTTACATTAGCTGAAAATTCCCTTCTCATCTGTTCAGCTCTTTTTTCCTCAGTATTGTCTATTATTATCATAGCGAAGGCTTTTTTGGAATAAGTTGAAAGCGGATCTATAAATATACGCAAATTGTAGCCATTTAAGTTTATATCCACATCTTTACTGCGTTTTAATATTGAAGCTTCCCTAAGAGCCAGACTATACTCCCTGTCGTCTATTAGATTTGTAATCTTTACAGTATTATCTACCCCTAGGTAGGTTTTTGCAGAATCGTTAATTAGCTCGACATTGCCCAAGCCATCAAATAATATAAAACCTTCCTTCATATTTGAAGTAATAGATGTAAACTCCTTAAGCTTTGATGAAAGAATGTAGTTCTCATCTTCTAGCCTATCAATTCTATCATTATAAGCAAGTAATATATTAGAAAACTCTTCATAGTCCTTACTTTTTAGTAGATGGTCTACATATTTTATCTTAAGCCTAGATGTATAAGAATCAATATTCTTAGCCTCTTTTTTATTAATATATAAATAAGTTATTAGAACTAAAAATAAGTGGCCAACAAGTAAGGGAAATGACAAATAATAACTAATATTATTTCTGGTACTTAAGGCGAGAAGCTTATCAGTATTTGACACAAAACTTAACCTATAGCCCAAGAGTCCATCATAAACCTTTATGATATTTGTGGGAGTCTTTGAAAGTTTGGCCTTGGATTTAATCCTACCTGCATTTAAATTGCTAGGATTGTAGTAAATATCATTATTGCTATCTACAAACACTACAGATGTCTGAGAGTGTGTATTATTAAATTGTTCTAATGTATGCAAAAAGTCAGCATCATTTTCCTTAAGTAAAAGAAAGCTCAAAGCATTTTCGTAAAAATTACTTTGAGCATCCCTCTTGTTTTTTATGGAAAAAAAATTGCTGATTAAAAAGCTAGCCAGTATAAGGACCAAGGCTAGACTTTTCATCTTTTTTAATGCAAGATTTTTCATATGTCTCCAAATTTGTATCCTAGATTTCGAACTGTTTTTATATGCTTGCCCCCTTCTAGGAGCTTGTTTCTAAGAGAAGCTATATGTACATCCACTGTACGAGTTTCCCCCTCATAATCGTAACCCCAAATCTTTAGTAAGAAGTCTTCACGAGTAATGACATTGCCCATATTATTCATAAATAATAATAGCATTTCAAACTCTTTGAAGGTCAAATCTATAGGTTTGCCATCAACTTTTACAGTTCTTTTTCTAGTGTTGACTGTAATATTATCGTAGTTTACATGATCATTATCTTTTTTGCTAGATCTTCTCAAAATTGCCTTGACCCTTGAAATGAGCTCAAGGATGGAAAAAGGTTTTGTAATATAATCATCGGCTCCCGACTCAAGACCCAATACCTTGTCGAATTCATCCGTTCTTGCTGTAAGAAGGATAATAGGTATATCAGAGAATTCTCGGATTTCTTCAAGAATTTCTATACCATCTTTGCCTGGTAGCATGATGTCTAGGATTAAGAGCTCTCCACCTTCTTTTTTAATTAGCTCTACAATATCTAAACCGTCTTCAAAAGTCTTTATTTGATAGCCTTTTTCTGATAGAGCATAATCAACGAGATTCCTTATAGACTTGTCATCTTCAACTACATAAATCATCCTACAACCTCGTTGCTAGATCGCCTACTCTTGCTAATCTATCTCCAAGTCGTTCAAAGTACTTATATAATAACACTTTTTCAGATAATTCCATAGGCCCAATTGCATTTTTCTTGTTTTGATCAGCTATATAAGAAATTGCCTCTTCAAATAAACTGTTGTTTACTTCATCATCTTCAATAGTTTTTAAGCCAAGGTCATTGTCGTTGTTTACAAAACTTTCGATACTATTTTTAGCCATTTGTCTTTCATTTGCAATAAATCTTTTTACAAAATCATTTTCTTCATCTGTTAGGCTATATTCTAATAAAATCATAGCAGCTTGGGCTAGGTGGCTGGAAATCCTTTTATAGGTACTTGCAAGTTTTATACTCATTTGCAAAAATCTAAGGTCTCTGGCTACTGGCTGTTGCAAAGCCAGTAGCTCAAAGCAAAATCTTTCTATATCAGCTGCATTTCTTCTGATATCATCGTTTAATTCAACGACTTCTTCAAGATTTTTTTTATTTTGGTTTTCTAAGTATAAATCAATTTTATCGTAGCAAAGGATAACTAGTTCCATTAACTCATTTGCCATTAATCTAACAGAATCTAGATCTTGTCTATATCTAGTTCTCATACTGATTAACCAAACCTTCCTGTAATGTAATCTTCTGTTCTCTTATCTCTTGGATCTTCAAAAATAGCCTTTGTTTCATCCATTTCTATAACTTCTCCTGTTAGGAAGAAGGCTGTTTGATCTGAGATACGAGCAGCTTGTTGCATGTTGTGTGTTACTATTACTATTGTATACTTCTCTTTTAAAACTTCCATCAAGTCTTCAATTGCTGCTGTAGAAATTGGGTCAAGTGCACTTGTCGGTTCGTCCATTAGGATGATTTCTGGTTTTACAGAAAGGGTTCTTGCTATACAAATCCTTTGTTGTTGACCACCAGAAAAAGAAAGAGCATTTTGGTCTAGCTTATCTTTTACTTCATCCCAAATAGAAGCTTGTTTTAGTGAAGTTTCTACTATTTCATCGAGGGTATCCTTATCTTTTATGCCCCCAATTTTTGGTCCATAGGTTAGATTGTCGTAAACTGATTTTGAAAATGGGTTTGGACTTTGGAATACCATTCCTACCTTACGACGTAATTCTACCACATTGACATTTGATTGATATATATCTTGGTTATTAATTTTTATAAGACCGTCTATCTTACAAGAATCAACTAGGTCATTCATTCTATTGAAGCATTTTAAGGTTGTTGATTTACCACATCCTGATGGTCCTATAAATGCTGTTACTTGGCCTTTTTTGATATCCATATTGACACCCTTTAGGGCTTGGAAATCACCATAATATAAGTCTAGATCTTTTACTAAAATAGCAGTTTCTAAATCAGAATACTTATTTTTACGATCTAGTGTATGCACTGGTTTAGAATCATCTCTATCATCATATCCTAGTCCATAGCCTTCATTGCTTTCAGAAGAGTTTGTTCCTTGTTCAACATCTTCTGATTTAGCTTTACTATTGTTTGCTTCTTGGCCTTGTTCTTTGATATTTGATTTAGAAGAAGATTCGAATGTTTGTTTATCCATTTAATTCTCCTATTATTTAACTAATTCTTTTGTAATTCTACCTGATATCCAGTTGATTACAATTACGAAAATTAGCAGTAATACTGCTGTTGCGTAAGCTTCATTAACGTGGAAACCTTCTGAAGAAAGCATATACATGTGTATAGCCAGTGTTCTACCGGAGTTTTTGAGGCTGGTTGGTACAGAAGGTTGGGTTCCCATCGTATAAATAAGGGCTGCTGATTCTCCTACAATCCTACCTGTTGCAAGAAATATTCCACCCAAGATACCATCCATAGCCTCTGGTATCACTACTTTAAATATTGTTTGAATTTTTGTAGCTCCTAGGGCAAGAGATGCATGAGCTTGTAGTGGGTTTACTGTATTAATCGCTTCTTCTGTAGTTCTAATAATCGTAGGTAATATCATAATTGCAATTGTTAAGCAACCTGCGATCAAGGAATATCCCATTCCAAGCCCCATGTTTACTCCACTTACAAAGAATAAGTAACCGAAAAGACCATAAACAATTGATGGGATTGATGATAAGATTTCTGTAGAAAATCTTACTGCTTTTATAAAGCGTTTGTTTTTTGCATAATTTGATAGGTATACTGCTGTAAATATACCCATTGGTAGTGTAATTAATAATGTTAAAATTATCGTAAATAATGTCGTTACTAATGCCGGCATAATGGAAACATTTTCTGATGTGTATTGCCATTCAAATAATCCAGGTGATATATTTGGAATACCTTGGATTAAAATATAAGCTATGATTATTCCACTAAAAGCATATGCCAAAAAAGTAAATAACATTACAAAAATTTTATATGGTTTTGTCATATTTTACTCCTTAGTTTCATAATTATAGTTTACTTTCATTCTTATCTCTTATAATATTAAATAAGATATTTATTATTAATATGAAGAAGAATAGCACCATACCTGTAGCAATTAGTGATTCTCTATGCATACCTGATGCGTAGCCCATTTCCAAAACTATGTTTGTTGTAAGAGTTCTAGCTCCTTCTAAGATAGAGCCAGGCATCCTTGGTTGGTTACCTATTACTAGATACACAGCCATTGTTTCACCTATAGCACGTCCTATGGCAAGGATTATAGAAGAGAAAATACCACTTTTTGCGTATGGAATCATAACTTGGTGGATAGTTTCTTCTTTTGTTGCTCCTAGTGCAAGGGAACCTGTATAAAAAGTTTTTGGTACTTGACGAAGAGAGTTCTCTGAAATATTTACCATTGTAGGCAAAATCATGATACTAAGTAGTATAGATGCTGTAAGCATATTGTACTGTGGTGCACGGAACATCTTTCCTATAATTGGTGCAAGCACGACCATAGCAAAGAAACCATATACTACTGAAGGAATAGCTGCCATTAAATTGATTAATGATTTTAGAAATCCATAACTTTTACCAGCATAATATGCCATATATATAGAAACAGCTAGGCCAAAAGGAAGGGCTATAAGAGTTGACACTAGTGTTACTATAATAGAGCCTACTATCATAGGAAATATTCCAAAGCTAGCAGGCTTTGCTGTTGGGGCCCATTTAGAACCCGTTATAAATGGAACAAGTCCGTATTTACTTACGAATTTTATTCCTGATCTAAAGATAAAGAATATAATCAATAAAATAAGTATTACGGACATTGCTGCTGATATAAGGAATATGATTTCTCCAAATCTTTCCTTAAAGTTTTTCATTTATTATTTTAAATCTCCAGTATTTTTAATTTCTCCAGCGAAGATTTGTCTTAGTTGTTCAACTGTTAAATCTTCAACTTTACTTTCAGTATTAACAACTACTGCAATACCGTCTGTTGCAATAACTTCTGGTTTAAGTTGTTCTTTTTCTTCATCTTTAAGTTCTCTTGAAGCCATAGCAATGTCTGCTGATTCGTCGATTACTGCTTCAATACCTGCAGATGATCCTGTAGATTGTAGGTCAATTTGTACATCTGGATTAAGAGCCTTGTAAGCTTCGATGAATTTTTCCATTAATGGAGTAACTGATGTAGAACCAGCAACTGTTATACTTCCACTTAAACCTTCAGCTCCTTCGTAAGCTTTAGTATCGCTTAGAGGTACATAGCCTTCTTCTTTAACAATTTCTTGAGCTTCTGTTGATAGGCAGTAAGCTAAGAAGTCTTTTGAAATATCGTTTAGTTTGTCTTCTTTGTAAGCAAGGTTAAATGGTCTAGAAATTTTGTATGAACCATTTACAATGTTTTCTTCTGTTGCTTCAACGCCTTCTACTTTTACAGCTTTAACTGTATCGTTAAGTGAACCAAGAGAAATATAGCCGATAGCATTTGGATCTTGAGCTACTGATGTCATTACACCGTTTGTAGAGTTTTGAACTACAGCATCAACTGTTGTTTTGTCTTCTTTTGTGCCATCTGCTGCTTCTTCTTCAAGACCAACAAGTTCGATGAAAGCTCCTCTTGTACCTGAACCTTCTTCTCTTGAGATTACTGAGAAGTCATAGTCTGCTTGGTCAGCAGTATCTTTTGTTTCCTCTTCTTTTTTGTCTTCTTCAGCAGGTTCTTCTGTTTTTGTTTCTTCAGTTTTATCAGCTTCTTTATTTTCTTCTGTTGTTGCAGCTGGCTCTTCTGTTTTGTTTTCAGCTGCGTTGTTACCACATGCAGACAATACTAATCCTAGGGATAAAGCTGCTGCAATTATTTTTGAATTTTTAAGTGTCATGAAAAATCTCCTTATAGTTTGTATAATTTTGTTTTCTTAAGTAGTGTACAGGAAGATAATTAAGATTAGTTAAAGCCTTTGTAAAATTTATGTAAAATCATAAATTTATGGCTAAAAATCTAATATTCCTAACTACATTAGTACTTTACCCACTTCTAATAGAAATAAACTCTTTATCACACTAACTTTTCAAGCTTGACATAGGCTCATATAAAATTATAATTTATAAATAATGAATAATTAGATAAGAGGCAATAATGACACAAGTAATTTTTCCGGATGGATATAAATCAAACAAAGACTTATATACCACCCAACTATTAATAAAAGAAATAAAAGATTATTTTCAAATAAACTTAGCAAACAATTTGAACCTAAAAAGGGTCAGTGCTCCACTTTTTGTATCAACGGAATCTGGGCTAAATGACAACCTAAACGGCCACGAAGGGCCTGTAATCTTTGAAGTACCAAATGCTGATAAGGAAGAACTAGAGATAGTCCACTCCCTAGCCAAATGGAAAAGATATGCCCTAAAAAAATATGACTTCAAAGTTCACGAAGGCCTATACACAGATATGAACGCCATCAGACGTTGCGAAGTTCCTGACAATACCCATTCATTTTATGTAGACCAATGGGACTGGGAACTTATCATAAATAAAGAAGATCGAAACGAAATATACTTAAAAGAAATAGTGGAAGTAATATATAGGACCCTAAAGTCCCTAGATGAATACTTATCTACACTTATTCCAGATAGGCACAAGCTTTTAAAGGATCAAATAACTTTCATAACTACAGAAGAATTACTACAAAAATATCCTGAAGTCGAGGATGCAACCGAAAGAGAAAGGCTTGCTGCCAAAGAATACGGGGCAATATTTTTGATGCAAATAGGTGGCAAGCTGTCAAACGGCCAAAAACACGACAACCGTGCCCCAGACTACGACGATTGGCTACTAAATGGTGACATAATAGTATATAACCCAGTCCTAGATGACCAACTAGAGCTATCATCAATGGGTATCAGAGTTGATCCACATAGGTTAAACGAGCAATTAAAACTATCAAATAACCTAGAAAGACTAAAATACGAATACCATAGGATGCTAATAGAAGGTAAGCTACCACTGACTGTAGGTGGAGGTATCGGCCAATCTAGGCTATGTATGTTCTTCTTACAAAAGGCCCACATAGGAGAAGTCCAAGTATCCTACTGGCCAGACCAACACAGAAAAGCTCTAGAAAATAAGGGCATATATCTACTATAAAATACCTGGATAAATTATACCAGAATTAGTTTTATACTTTTTCTGGTTTTTTTATGTAAAATTCCAACAAAAAACCAGAGCCCATACTAATATAGCTCTGGTAAATGAACCAACATTATTGTCGGTTAATTTTATATTTTCTTTCAAATCAGCTTTCTATTCTGCACTCAATAGCTCAACAGTTGATGTTAAAATATCTGAATAAGAATATGAAACTGTTCTCTCTACGTCAAAATCGTTGTTAACTTTTACAGTAAAAACGCTAGGGAATGCATCTACAATGACACCAGTTTTGGTTTTGATGCGTTTTCTGCCCATATCAGCCTTAAGAATTACTTCCTTGCCAATACTGTTTTTAACTTCTTTTCTGATATCATTTACTGACCTTTGCTCCATCTAATCATCCTCTCATTTAATACTAATATATATTATACTTCATAGAGGGCAAAATGTCAAAAATGCATATATTATACTAGTTTAGATAACCTTGTCAAATATTTTCGTAAAAGGCTTTATAGGCCTTGCAAGTAGAGTATAAATCAGCCTTTGAAATCAATTCTGTTGGAGCGTGCATTGACACAACTGGAGTACCGCAGTCAACTACATCCATATTGTATTCTGCAAGTATATAGGCAATTGTACCGCCACCACCTGCATCTACTGCGCCAAGTTCACCTGTTTGATAAATTACATCTTCCATATCAAAAGCAACTCTTACTTCTTGCAAGTATTCTGCATTGGCATCGTTACTTCCACCCTTTCCACCAGAACCTGTGTATTTTGTAAGGGCTACTCCGCATCCAATTTGGGCAGAGTTATCAAGCTCTGACACATCCTTAAAGTTTGGATCATAGGCTGCTGTCACGTCTGCAGAAAGTACTTTTGAATTAGCTAGAGCACGTTTTAGGGAAATTAGATTAGCCTTATCATCTATATTTAATAGCTCAAGGACTGTATTTTCAAAGAAGTGTGAGCCCATGCCTGTAGCTCCTGTAGAACCAATTTCTTCCTTATCTACAAAGAGCCCTACTAGGGTTTTCTTTGGATTTTCGATACTTAATATTGCATTTAAGGCTGAGTATGAGCAAACTCTATCATCGTGTCCGTGGCCAATTATCATAGAGTTGTCAAGTCCAGCATTTCTTGCCTTGATAGCAGGAATAGCTTCAAATTCTGCTGTTATGAAGTCTTCTTCAATTATGCCATATTTTTCATTTAGGATTTTTAGGATATTTTTCTTAACAGGGTTGTCAGATTCATCTTTTAATGGGATTGAACCAACTAAGATTTTTAATTGTTCGCCTTCTATAACTTCTCTGGCAGATTTATCCATTAGTTTTCTTGATAGGTGGATTAGAAGCTCTGATATTGTAAATACTGGTTCGTCATCCTTATCACCTATTGAAATTTCTAACTTTTCACCATCTTTTGTATATATTACCCCATGAAGTTCTAGTGGAATAGTTGTCCATTGGTATTTTTTGACTCCCCCATAGTAGTGAGTCTTAAAATATGCTAGGTTTGAATCTTCAGAAAGAGGAACTGGCTTAAGGTCAAGCCTTGGGCTATCTGTGTGAGCTCCTACTATAGCCATACCATTTTCTATATCTTCGCTACCTATTACAAATAAAGCAACTCCTTTGTTTTTGTTTAAGGCGTAGACCTTATCACCTACTTTTAGACTTTTTGCTGCAATTTTTTCATTAATGTCCACAAAGCCCTTCTCTTTAGCTCGTCTGATGATTTCTTTGGCGGCAAGTCTTTCTGTTTTAGCTGTGTTTAGAAAGTTGATATAATCTTTTGATATTTCTTCAAGTTCATTTTGTTGCTCATCGTCAATATTTAGCCATATATTTTTTCTTTTGTATTCCATATTTCCCCCTAAATAAGTTTCCAAATATTTTTCGTAAATTCTACTGGATCTTCAATTTCTAGGCCTTCGATTAGTTTCGCTTGGTCTAGCAAGAGATTTACTATCTCTTTTTGCTCATCATCTTTTGCATTTTGTAGAAGTTCATAAGCCTTGGTGTTTTTGCCGATTTCTAGAACTTTTTCAGCCTTAATCTCTGGTGCATTTACTTGATTTTTGAGAGCTTTTTCCATCTCAATTGAGATATCTCCTCTTTGTTTGATCATAGCTGGTACATCTTCTAGCTTGTCTGTAAACTTGATGTCAACCACATCATCTGACAAATCTTTTAGCAACTTTTCTACTAAGTCCTTGTCATCTGTATTTTCTTCTGTCTTTTCATCTTCTTCTGCTATAGACTTAAACTTAAGTCCTTGATAATCATCAAGCATCCTTATTAGGAATTCGTCAATGCTTTGATCTAAAAGTAGGACATCTCTACCATCTTCTACCATTGATATGGCTGGAGAATTCTTGATTTTTTCTATTGAATCACCTGTGGCATACAAGATATTTTCATCAGTTGATTTCATATTTTCCTTGTAGGTCTTTAGTGATATAAGCTTATCTTCATTTTTTGAATAGAATAAAAGTAGGTCTTCTAAGTCTTCTTTCTTAGCCCCAAAGGATTCATAGATTGCTACTTTTATATTGTTGCCAAATTCTTTGAAGAATTCTTCGTATTTTTTTGGCTCTTTTCCCATCATTTCAAGAAGATGAGCGTTGATTTTCTTGTTGATTTGTCTAGAAATAACCCTAAGCTGCCTATCTTGTTGTAAGGTTTCCCTTGATATATTTAGGGTTAGATCGTCACTTTCAACAACACCCTTTGCAAAAGAATATGCATCATCAATAAGGTCTTCGCTTCTATCCATAATCTTTACACCGTGAGTATAAAGCTGTAGACCCTTTTGATAGTCCTTTGAATAATAATCAAAAGGAGCTTTTTTAGGAATGTATATAATAGACTTAAACTCGACCATGCCCTCTACCTTAAGGTGTAGCCAAGAAAGTGGTTCATCAAAGCCAAAATGTTGGTCTTGGTAGAAATTGATATAGTCCTCATCTTTTAGGTCATTCTTATTTTTCTTCCAGATTGGAGTTTCAGAATTTAGAATATCATAGTCTTTATAATCTTCATATTTTGGCTCATCATCTGTAGAATCAGGAGCAGGTCTTGTTTTATTAACTTCCATCTTGATTGGATACCTGATGTAGTTGGAATACTTGCTTATAAGGTTCTTAATCCTAAATTGGTCAAGATAATCGTCATAATTTTCATCTTCAGTATTTTCTTTTAGGAAAAGGATGATTTCTGTACCGTGATTTTCTTTTTCTATTTCAGAAATTTCAAAACCATCAGCATTTTCACTTACCCACTCATAGGCCTTATCTTCGCCATATTTCTTGGATCTTACTATAATCTTATCAGCTACCATAAAGGCAGAATAAAATCCTACACCAAATTGACCGATCAAATCCTTAATATCAGAATTCTCAACAGTTTCTTTAAAACTTTGGGTGCCAGATTTTGCTATAGTTCCCAAGTTTTCTTTCAAATCTTCTTCATTCATTCCAATACCAGTATCGTAAACTGTAAGTGTTCTATTTTCACTATTTGGAATAATTTCTATATAATAATCTTCCTTGTTTGTTTCTTTGTCAGATTTTAAATCCTTGTAATATATTTTATCTAGTGCGTCTGAAGCATTTGATATCAACTCTCTTAAAAATATTTCTTTGTTGGTATAGATTGAGTTGATCATCAAATCCATAACTTTTTTTGCTTCAGCCTTGAATTCTTGTTTCATATAACCTCCTTAGCACTCTGATAGACTAACTGCTAATACTATACTAAGCCTAGGTTAATTTTCAATTAATTCACTTTCTATCTCAGCAAGTCTTTTTGCTTTTTTTACCAAAATCTTTTGTATGGCAATTCTCTCTTTTATATATTTTTCTTTATTTTCCTTAATCTTTTTTTGCGAAAGTTTGCTTGTGATAAAAAGGCTTATGGCAAATACAAAAAATATTATTCCAACTAAGCCGTTATTTTCACCAAAAAAATTAATCTTACTTACTATCAATCCAGCTAGGATTGTAATTATTATAGGAGGAGTAACTACCTTATAAAAGGCAACTGACTTTCCAGCATTTGCTACAGAGTCATTTGCTATCTTTAGATCCTCTCTTAACTTTAATATTTCCTTTGTAATATCTTCTTTTTCTCTTAATAATTCTTCTCTTCCCATCATTCCTCCATATAAAAAATCTCAATCCCTAGTCAACTACTTGTATTTACTCCGTATTTGGAGTAACATAGTCTTATAAAAAGGGGGCGCTTAAATGGAAAATACAAATACAACTGGCACAGTTGAAATCACCCGCGATATGCTTATAGGTGAGATTATCCAAGCTAAGCCAGAATCTATAAATACATTGCTAATGGCCGGTATGGGATGCATAGCTTGTCCATCTTCACTTTATGAAACACTGGAAGAAGCTTGCATGGTTCACGGTATGGACTGTGAATACCTACTTGACCAATTAAATAGATAAACTCGAAGTTAAAACTTTGAGTTTTTTATATTTCTACATATCTATTGTCTTTGCTAAGATCAAACAAAAATCTTATGAAACTTTCCTTATACCTAACGAATTTTTCCTCTCTTCTAAGATTGATTACTTCGTCAAGACTTGCCCACTTGGCATCTGATACCTCTTCTTCTTGTAAGATTAGACTATCTAGGTCAACATCTTTATTGATTACATAAAAGTCATCAAAGCCCATTGGAAAATTGGCCGTTACAAGTGGCCTTATGTGTTTAAAATCTATATCTAGACCTAATTCTTCAAATAGTTCTCTTTGGGCGCCCATTTGTGAAGATTCATGTGTTGATACTGCTCCCCCACAAGTCACATCCCAAAGGCCGGGCATCTTTTTATTTAGAGTTCTTTGCTGGATTAGTAGCTGGCCAAGTTTATTAAATATACAAACATGAACTACCATCCTATAAAAACCCTTTGGTTGAGCAGATCCCCTTATATAAGTTTTATCAGTCTTTTGTCTATTCTCATCGTATAAATCCATTATCTCCATGACATCACTCCTAAAGTATTATTACCCAATTAGTCTGATATATAAAAAAATCCTAGCCGAAGCTAGGAGATTTTTAGTTACTACCAGTCATTGCACTTGTTAGTCTAGGTATTACTTGTTTTTTACGACTTAATACTCCAGGGGCTGATATGGTTCCATTTGTTACCTTGTGTCCAAATTCTTCTTCAATATCTTCAATATGCTTACCTACGACTAGTAGTTCGCTTGTTTCATTGAATATATCCGTGAGGACTAAGACAAAGGTCGATTCACCGTTTTTATGAATTTTTTCTTCCATAAGACCTACTATCTCTTCCCTTAAAGGCTCTAGTTCTTCTGGATTCATAGTCATCACTTGGCCAACTCTGACATTCTCACCACTAATTGTGAAAGTTTTTACATCCCCTTCCACTATATCTTTTGGAGATTTTTCTTTTAGTGAAGTACCAGCCTTAAACATTTGATTTGCAAAGTCTTCTACGTCAATATCAGCAATTTTACTCATTCTATCTACCATACGTCTATCGACATCAGTTGTTGTTGGAGATCTAAATAGCAAGGTATCTGATATGATTGCTGCACATAGGATACCAGCTATCTCCTTGCTTGGTCTTAGGCCACTTTCTAAATACATTTCTGAAACAATAGTTGCAGTTGATCCTACTGGTTCGGCCCTAAAAAATAAAGGTGCTGTTGTAGATATATTTGCTACCCTGTGGTGGTCGATAATTTCAATTATCTCTGCTTGATCAATATCATATACTGATTGGTTTTTTTCGTTGTGGTCGACTAAAATTAGTTTTTTCATCTTTGATGAGATGAGGTGGTATCTAGAAATTGATCCTACAACTTTTTTGTTGCTATCTACAACAGGATATGATCTAAATCTAGATTTTCCCATGACTTCTCTTACTTGATCAATGGTGTCATTTTCAGAGAAATATATCAAATCTCCTGTAGTCATAACATGGCCAACTGGTATTGTCATAGGTAAAAGACGGGAGGTCATAAAGGTATTAAATTCTGTAGATAGGATTGTTACATTGTTGTTGAATGCATAGTCCTTGAGATCCTCATCCATAGTAGAACCATTTGTAAGAATAATTAGAGAAGCCTTTCTAGAGATTAAATATTCTACATAATCTGTTCTGTTGCCTAGAATAACTATTTCGCCTTCTCCAAAGTATGAATCAAAGTCTGGATCATCGTCATTCATGGCCATGACAGTCATCTTTCCATCTAATTTGCTTGGATTTTTTGGCATTACAAGTGGTTTTGCTTTCAAAACATCTATGATATTTTCAATTGGTGTGTTTGCCCTGCCAATTATCTGGTCATCCCACACGTCCATATATGATTTGGTGATATTTGAAAGTGAAGCTATACCAATTAATTTGCCATTATCGTCAATTACTGATAAAGAGTGGGTAAGTCCTTCTTGAAAGATGTTCCAAGCAGTTCTTACAGGTATGGATGGGTCAATAGCAAAGGACTTATCAATGTTTATATCCTTTACTTGTAAAAGCATAGATTCTTTAAGAAGAGGAGCCTCTAGTCCAAAATAATTTAAGACAAATTTTGTTTCTGGGTTAAGCTTTCCTAATCTAATAGGAATAGCATGAACATCTCCTTGCCTATTTTTTAGGTCAGCATAGGCAAGACTTGCTACGATTGTGTCAGTGTCTGGATTCTTGTGTCCGGTGATGTAAACAGTTTCTTTCATCTTCTCTCCTTAAATAAACTCAACTTTTAACATTTCAATTTTGTATCTGTCAACCTTATCCACTATTATATTAATATTATCAACATTAACCATATCCCCTTCAACAGGAATTCTCGATAAGTGGTCTATAACATATCCTCCTATGGAGTCATTCTTGATCTCTTGAATGTCCAAGTTAAAATAAGCATTAAAATCGCTCAAGTGTAGGGATGGTTTTACTAGGTAGGTATTTTCATTTACCTTAAAAATATCTTTGTCATCAGTATCATACTCGTCGTCAATTTCGCCAACTAGCTCCTCAACTATATCTTCAATTGATACAAGTCCACTGGTCCCACCATACTCATCAATGACCACAGCAAGGGATACATTTTCGCTTCTCATATTTGTAAATAAGTCAAATATGTGCATATTGTCATAAACATAAAAGGCTGGTCTTACAATTTCTGCAAGATCTAAATCTTTTCCTTCAGCAATGGCAGAAACAATATCCTTCATATGTAAGATACCAATTATATTATCAATGTTTTTCCCATAAACAGGTATCCTAGAGTGATTAGTGTTTCTTAATAGGTCATTTAGTTCATCTTCAGTACAATCAAGAGATATAGCTTCCATATTTGTCCTTGGAGTCATGATATCTGACACGTCAGAATTCCCAAACTCAAAGACATTATTTATCATTTCACTTTCTTCGTTATTAATGACACCCTGCTCTTCAGAAACATCAACTATAGTCTTCAAATCTTCTTCTGTAACTATGCTAGTTTCTTCCTTCTCCCCAATTAGGGCTTTTGAAATAGCTCCAGTAATCTTTCCTAGAATAAAATTAATTGGTTTTAAAATAATATCACAAAATCTAATTGGCCTAGCCACCCTTAGAGCCAGCTCTTCGCTATTTGCAGTAGCTATATTTTTTGGGGTTACCTCTCCAAATATAAGAACAACAATTGTAAGAACGATTGGAGAAATAACCGCTCCACGAGCCCCCATAACTTCTGTAAAAAAAATAGTCGCAACTGTCGTAGTTACAATATTTACTATATTATTTCCTATAAGTATTGTCGTTAGAACAGATCCGATATTATCCACTAATTTTTTCACTAAAGGAGCCTTGGCAACTCCGTTTTTTTCCATTTGTCTAATTTTAAATATATTTACACTCGTAAGGGCAGTCTCAGATGATGAGAAAAATGCCGATAAAAAAATTCCAATTATTATTACTATTAATCGGATTATATTTCTAGTACTCATATATCCTCCTAGGGATATTATAATGTATGACCCTTAAAAAATAAAGAACTTTAGCGAATTTTAATTTTTTGCGTATAATACCCTTGTATCAAAAAATTTTAGGAGGAAATAATGGCACTTGAATCGTTTAACGAACGTAGATTCAAACTACGTGAACATGGTACAGATACCCGTACAGAAATTATGGCTGGTATAACCACATTTATGACAATGTCATACATCCTAGCTGTAAACCCAGCAATCCTTTCAGACGCGGGAATGGAAGGAGGAGCGGTATTTACAGCAACTATCATTGCATCAATAGTAGCAATGCTTTGTATGGCTTTTTATGCAAATATGCCTTTTGGCCTATCAGCAGGTATGGGATTAAATGCGTTTTTTGCATATACAGTTGTAAAACAAATGGGAATGAGCTGGCAATTTGCACTAACAGCAGTATTTCTTGAAGGTCTTATATTTATAATTTTATCATTCACCGGCATACGCGAATCATTATTTAATGCTATCCCACTCAACCTTAAAAAAGCAGTATCAGTTGCTATAGGACTATTTATTGCCCTAATAGGTTTGATAAACGCTGGTATTGTTGGAGTTGGTGATATCTCTCTAGAACTTTCAAATATAGCTTCAGCAGAAGGTTTTGTATTCTTTTTTGCACTTATTGTAATGATAGTACTTACAGCAAGAGGTGTTAAAGGCGCCCTACTATGGGGAATCTTAGCTTCTACTATAGTTGGCCTTATTACAGGGGTAACACATTTGCCAGAAGGAAATACTATTATGTCCCTACCACCAACAATAAAACCAATTGCATTTCAATTAGACTTTTCTAACATATTTTCTTTTGAAATGTTCTCAGTTTTATTCTCATTTTTATTTGTAGATATTTTTGACACCCTAGGAACACTAACAGGTGTTGCAACAAAAGCAAAAATGCTTGATAAGAACGGTAATCTACCTGATGGATCAAAAGCTCTATTATCAGATGCAGTAGGTACAACATTAGGCGCTTTACTAGGAACATCAACAATTACAACCTTTGTAGAATCATCTGCAGGTGTAGCAGAAGGTGGAAGAACTGGTCTTACAGCCCTATCAACAGCAGTATGCTTTGCAATTGCAGCATTTTTCTTTCCACTATTTTCTATAATCCCAGCTCAAGCAACAGCAGCAGCTCTAGTAGTAGTAGGATTATTTATGTTATCAACAGTAGTAGAAATTAACTTCTCAGACATCACAGAAGCTTTCCCAGCATTCATGACCATACTAATGATGCCTGCAACATATTCTATAGCTGAAGGCATATCATTTGGAATGATATCATATGCAGGAATCAAACTATTAACAGGTCGCGGCAAAGAAGTAAGTCCGCTTGTATATGGCCTTGCAGTAATATTTTTACTAAGATATATAGTTCCAGTTTTCCTATAAGAACAAAAAACAATCAAAAAAAGATTGCCACAAAATTTCGGCAATCTTTTTAATTTACAATTTTTCATTAACAGATTTGATTTTTTCTTCCATATGAGCTTCTTTGTCTCTCCTGTCATCCATCTTAATAACAGAATAAACTCTCTTAGCTCCTGCATCAAAGACTTCTTCTTGCATTTGTCTAACAACTTTTAATAATTCGTCTGGGTCCCCCTCAAGAACTGTGCCCATAGGGTTTAGCTCATGCTTTATTCCAGATTCTTTGAGTATCTTACTAGCAGCTGCTACATATTTACTAACAGATGTAGACTCAGTTCCAATTGGAACCAAGGTTAATTCAAGTATAGCCATTAATTCTCCTTATAATTCGTAAAATGCTTTATAAATCTTATAGGCATCGTAGTGGTCTTCTATACCGCCCAGTTCTCTTATGGAGTGCATGGCAAGGATTGGTTCTCCTACGTCTATTGAGATTATTCCAAGTCCTGTTGATGCTATTGGTCCTATTGTTGATCCACCTTGCTTGTCATTTCTATTGTGGAATTTTTGTATCTTTGATCCTATGGAATCTGCTAGGTCTATTAGTCTTGAATTTGATCCTATATTTGATGAATAAGCACCATTTGCTGCTGTTTTTATAACAAGTCCTCCATTCATTTTGATAGGGTTTGTTGGATCATGGTATTCTTTAAAGTTTGGGTGAACTGCATGGGCTTGGTCTGCAGAAATTAGGTATGAATTGGCAAGGGCTATATAGAAATCTTCCTCATCTAGACCGCATTTTTCGCACAATCTTTTTAGTGTATCTCTTAAAAATGGTGAGAAAGCACCAGTAGGGGTCCTAGATCCTATTTCTTCGTTGTCATTTAATACTAATACATTGTTTTTATTAGCCTCACTATCACATATGGCCATAAGTGATGCATGGACAGAACCTAGGTTATCTATACGGCCAATTTGGTACATATTGTTGATGATTGTACCTTTTTGTCTGTCATATAGACCCAGGTCAAAATCTAATATAGAGTCTTTATCTATGCCCAACTCTTCTGCCAATAATTTTTCCAAATATCCACCTTCAAAGTTTTCTTCAATTGTTTGAATTATTGGATATAGGTGGTTTTGAGGATTGATTTCAAAACCCTTATTTACTTCTCTGTTCATATGAATGGCAGCATTTGGTATGGTTAGTAAGTCTCTATCAAAGTTTACAAGGCTAGTTTTAATTTCTCCGTTTTCCTTGTAGGATACTTTTCCAGCCAAAGATAGGGTTCGATCAGTCCATGTTGAATAAATCATGCCACCATAAGGTTCTATATTTAGCTTTAGATATCCACTATCTATCATCTCAGAATTGGATTTTAACTTAAAGGTAGGGCTATCGGTATGAGATCCAATGATATCAAAACCTTGTGTTAGATCATCTCCTACAGTAAAAGCGATTAGAGCTGTGTCATTGCGGCTTACATAGTATTTATTATTTTTTTCTACCTCCCACTTTTCGTTTTCTTTTAGCTCTTTAAATCCATTTTCATTTAAGATTTTTTTCGCATTTTCTACTGCAAAATAATTCAAGGGACTTCTGTCAATAAAATTAATTAAATCTTTACAAAATTCTAAACTGTTCATACTAATATCTTACCCATTTTTAGCCCTTGGTCCCAATATAAGCAGGTAAGCCTTTGACTATTTTTCTTTTAGTCTTATAATATAAATAATAAGTTGTACATAAATTAGATGAAGGAGTTAAGATGAAAGAATTACAAGATAAAATTCTAGAAGAAGGCATTGTTCTAGGCCGCGATATATTAAAAGTAGACTCATTTCTAAATCAACAAATAGATGTAGATTTGATTTCAAAGATGGGCAAAGAATTTGCTGAACATTTCAAAGATAAAAAAATTGATAAGGTCTTTACAGTAGAATCTTCCGGCATAGCCCCAGCCCTTGCGACAGCAAGCGAGCTAGGTGTGAAATGCGTATTTGGCAGAAAAAAACAATCTCTAACAACCAGTGAAGAAGTTTACCATTCAAGTGTATTTTCATTTACTAAGCAAGTTATGAATGAGCTTATAGTAAATAAGGAGTTCATAAGTGAAGGTGAAAATGTACTAATGATTGACGACTTCCTTGCCAATGGCCAAGCTGCAAAAGGTATGATTGCCATAATCAGACAAGCTGGTGCAAATCCTGTAGGATGCGGCATAGTAATAGAAAAATCTTTCTCAAATGGACGTTCAATCATCGAAGATATGGGAGTTGAAGTATATTCCCTAGCAAGAATAAAAAGTCTTTCAGAAGACGGCATAGAATTTGAAGAAAACTAAAAAGGTAGAGGGTTGACTTAACCCCTACCTTTTTAATTTATCCAACCTATAAATACCAATGGCGTATATCTTTGCCATATCTAACAAGTCATCTATGTCTATCCACT
>CABTWT010000001.1 GCA_902488555.1 uncultured Anaerococcus sp. | reverse complement strand
GATCAGAAGAGGTTAAAACAAAAAGAAGACAGCATTGATAAACTGATTGAACAACAACAGTTAGAATTGCAAAATATCGCAGGTCTCACAAACAACGAAGCTAAAGAAATTATACTAGAAAATGTCAAAAACGAAACAATTCACGAAACAGCAAAACTGATCAAAGAAAGTGAAGAACGCATAAAATCTGAAAGCAAAAAAATTGCAACAGAAATACTTGCAACTACTATACAAAGATATGCTGCTGAACAAGTAGCTGAAAATACTGTATCAGTAGTGTCTCTTCCAAATGATGAGATGAAAGGTAGAATTATCGGACGTGAAGGTAGAAATATTAGGGCCTTCGAACAATTATCAGGAGTTGATTTAATAATAGATGATACACCTGAAGCGGTAGTTATATCATCTTTTGAACCAGTTAGACGTGAAATTGCAAAAGTAGCACTAGAAAGATTGATTCAAGATGGCCGTATAAACCCATCAAGAATTGAAGAAACACTTCAAAAAGCTGAAGAAGAAGTTGAACAAAGAATCATAGAAGATGGTGAAGAAGCTGCTGAAGCTGCAGGAGTTCATAATCTACATCCACAACTTATAAGAATGGTTGGAAAGATGAAGTTTAGAACCAGCTATGGTCAAAATGTTATGAAGCACTCTGTTGAAGTTGCTAATCTTGCAGGTATGCTTGCTGAAGAAATTGGTGCAGACGCACAAACAGCAAGACGTGGCGGACTTCTACATGACATAGGTAAATCTATAGACCAAGAAGTTGCAGGGACTCATATAGAACTAGGTGTAGATGCAGCAACCAGATATGGTGAAAACAAGTATGTTATAAATGCTATCCAATCACACCACGGTGAAGTTGAACCAAATTGTGTTGAATCTATATTAGTTCAAACTGCAGATACAATATCTGCCGCAAGACCAGGTGCTAGACGAGAAAGCTTAGAAAATTATATTAGAAGATTAGAATCTCTTGAAGAGATAGCTAATTCATATCAAGGAATTGAAAAATCATTTGCTTTACAAGCTGGTAGAGAACTTAGAATAATGGTTAAACCAGAAAAAATAACAGATGATGAAATGATTGTAGTTGCTAGAGAGATTGCAAAAAGAATTGAAGATGAATTAGAATATCCAGGAGAAATAAAAGTAAATGTTCTTAGAGAATCAAATGCGATAGAATATGCAAGATAATTATTAAAAGTAATTATGACAAACTGCCATTATTTAGTGGCAGTTTTTAATTGCTATAAATTGTGCGAAAAAGAGTGAGGCTCGTAAATATAAATTATTGCACAAAATAATAATTTTGTGCAATAATTGTAAATATATAAAATATCAGTACAATATTATTATGAAAACTATAATTTATGCTATTTGGAGCAATTTATGAATCAACCAATACTACTTATAGACTATTTAAATTTCTTAAAATCAATTCGAGGTCTATCTCCCAATACAATTAAAGAATACGGATATGATTTAGAAGTATTTTTCAAATATCAAATTCTAAGAAAAGTTTATTATGGAGATCAAAGCTCATTTGAGAAAGAATTTAAAGATAAAGATATGAAAAAAATAATTGATGCTAAATTCTTAGCTAATCTTACCATAGCTGATTTTTATGCTTATCTATCATATCTAGATAACGAAAAAAACGACAATCCTACTACAAGATCTAGAAAGATTTCTGCTATAAAATCCTTTTATAAGTATCTCTACCAAGAGATTGAAGTTATTGATGAGAATGTAACTGAAAAGCTTAGAAATCCAAAAATCAGCCAAAGACAACCCGTCTACCTCACTTTAGATGAGACAGAAAGATTATTATCTGTAGTTAACGCTGAGAAAAACGACTTTTTAAGAGCTCGTGATTTGGCCATTATATTCACTTTTCTCACAACCGGGATGCGTTTATCTGAGTTAGTATCTATAAATGTATCAGACATAGAAAATGATTATTTCAAAATAATTGGAAAAGGAAATAAAGAAAGAACGATCTACTTAACTGAAAACGCTCTAAAATTAATTCACCACTATTTAAAAATTAGAAATGAATATTTGGATGGTATGTATATAGAGGCTCTTTTCATATCTACTAGAAAAAAGAGAATTTCTAATAGGGCTGTCCAATCTACCATAGAAAAATACCTTAATAAGGCTGGATTTGACACTTCCTTGTACTCTACCCACAAATTGAGACATACCGCTGCAACTTTGATGTATAAGTATGGCAATGTAGATATAAGAGCCTTAAAAGATATACTAGGACACACAAATATTTCCACAACACAAATTTACACCCACTTAGATGATGAAGACTTAAAAGATGCCGTTAATAAGAACCCACTTTCAAAATTAGACATTTAGATAAAAAATCAAGGGTACCTATATGTATCCTTGATTTTTAAAACGGCTTAAAACGAGTTTTAGAGCGAGCTTTCCATGGTAATAATTTAATCCACCTTGTAGGTATGCAATATATGGACTTCTTAATGGACCATCTGCAGAAAGTTCAGATGTTGACCCTTCTACAAATCCACCGGCAGCCATTATTACAGGGTCTTCGTATCCTGGCATTGGAAATGGTTCTGGAATTAAATTTGAATCAACTGTAGAAGCTTCTTGTATAGCCTTACAAAATGTGATGACCTTATCTGGATCTTCAAATTTTATCGCTTGAACTACATCGCTTTGAGGATCTCCGATTTTAGGGATAACCTCATAACCTAGTTCGTTAAATACTTTTCCGAATAACATTCCTACTTTTATGGCTTCTTTAACAATTTGTGGCGCGAAATATAAGCCCTGTAAGACATATCTAGTTGTGCCAAAACTTAAGCCTTCGTCCTTACCAATTCCTGGTGCAGTCAAGGTGTTTGAGCAATACTCTATCAAATCTTTTTTACCTACAATATAACCGCCAGTTATAGCAATGCCGCCACCAAGATTTTTAATCAATGAACCAGCTAATATATCTGCACCAACTTCTATAGGCTCTTTATCCTCAGTAAACTCACCATAACAATTATCTACAAAAATAATAGTTTCAGGATTTGCTTTTCTAATTTCTATTATAGCTTTTTCAATTTCTTCTATTGTAAAGGCACGTCTTTGAGTATAGCCAGTAGATCTTTGAATTAGTGCTAATTTAGTATTTTCATCAACAACTTTGTGAATATTTTGATAATCAATTTGATTATTTTCATCTAGGCTCAGTTTTTCATAAGAAATTCCTTTTGAGATCAAATTACCTTTTTTATTACCTGCAATACCTATAACTTGTTGCATGGTATCGTAAGGATCATCAGTTATTGCTAGCATTTTATCTCCATAGTTTAATAGAGCAAAAAGTACTAAGGATAAGGCGTGGGTTCCTGCAACAATACTTGGCCTTACTAAAGCATCTTCAGCTTTAAAAATATCAGCATATATTTCTTCTAACTTTTCCCTACCTGTATCTCCATAACCATATCCAGTTGCGCTTATAAAATCCTGAGTATTAAGATTATTTTTATTGAATGCTTTTAATACCTTAAGTTGGTTAAATTCGGCAATTTCTTCTAGTTTGTTAAAATCTTCTCTTAGGCTTTTGGAAGCCTCGTTTATCATATTATCAAACGAATCATCTATATTATAATGACTATATATTTCTTTAAAATTCATAAATATCCTTAATTGTACTAATGATTATATCACTAGCATCATTTTTACTTAGATTGTCCATAATAATCTCATGAGCAAAGTTATAATTTAGGTATCTCTTCATCCATGTTACTTGCCTCTTTGCGTAGTGCCTTGTATTTTTTTGTATCAAATCTATAAGTTCATCAATATCTATTTCTTCTTTTATAAAAGGAAAGATTTCCTTATATCCAATAGCTGCCATGGATTGGGAGTTTTCATCTAGCTTATAGGTTTTAACTACGTTTACAAATTCTTCTATTAAACCTTCAGAAATCATTTCTATAACTCTATTGTTAATATTTTGATAAAGTCCCGACCTGTCTTTAAAATTTAAGAAGAATAAAATTGGATCAACTTTTTCATTTAATACTTTTTCACCGCTTCTTACATCAGAAGGTTTTTCACCTGTAAGTTCATAGATTTCAAGGGACCTAATTATCCTATTTCTTTCGTTTTCATGGTATTTATCAGCTGTAAGGGGATCAATAAGCTTAAGTCTATCATATAAATATGAGTTTCCCTTATTATCAGCTATTGCTTCTAGTTCATTTCTTAGATCAGAATCTCTGGGAGTTGCCCCATAATTCATATCAAATAAAATAGAATCTATATAAAATCCAGTACCACCGGTAAGTATTGGAATATCTCCATCTTCATTAATTTGATGAATCAGCAATCTTACTTTTGCAGAGAAATATTCCACAGTAAAGTTTTCATTTGGGTTAATCAGATTAATTAAATGGTGATTTATGCCGTAAGTTTGATCTATTTTATTTGTTCCTATGTTCATATCTTTATAAATCTGCTGGCTATCGGCTGATATTATTTGTCCACTAAAAGCCTTGGCAATATTTATAGATATGTCACTCTTGCCACTAGCTGTAGGCCCTGTTACTATAATTAGTTTATCTTTCAAAATATCTCTCCAAATCTTTGTCAGTCAATTCTATAATAATAGATTTACCATCATAAGTTTTGTATGGATTGTCGAGCTTTAGTAGGTCATTTAGGTATTTCTTAGCTTCTCTTTCTCCAAGCTTGTAACCTTTTCTAAATGACTTAGATTTAATATACTTTCGTATATTTGTATAAAATAAATCTCCTTTATGCGTTAAATCTAGATCTAGTAAGTCATAAAAGAAATTATTGTAACTATCATTGTCAAATATTTGAGGAATTGATCTTATTAGAACTTTATCCTCAGTAATCAGGTCAATATCAAAACCCATATCCAATAAATAATCTCTTTTTTCCACAAATTTTAACTTATCATTAGCTTTTAACTTGATTAATATTGGATCTAATAATAATTGTTGGCTAACATTACCATCTTCTAATTCTTTGATAAAATTACTATAAAGTATTGCTTCATCAGCTCTTCTATTATCTACCAGAATAATTTTATCATCAGAGCAAGCAAATAATGAATACCTTGAAAACAAGCTTGTAAGATATGAATATGATTTTTCCTCAGTAAAAGAGATGGAGTCAAAATCATTAGATGGCAGCTTGTATTCATCGTGACTCTCAATCTTTTTTTCATCAACTTCATAAAATTTTTTATCTTTATTTTCAAAGAATTTATTATCCTGATAGGAAGGCTTATTTTCCTTTACAAGGGAAGAATTTTGGTATTTTTCTAAGACACTTGTATAGTCACTAAAATCCAACAAAGACTTAGTCTTATTTTCATTAATTGGCATTTTATTTGGATATATATTTTCAGACAGAGATTTATAGATAGAATTTCTCAGCAAGGATAACAAGTCATCTTCATAAATAAACTTTATGGTTCTCTTGTTAGGATGCACATTTATATCTAGATTCTTTGGATTAGTGCTAATAAATAAAAATACAGCTGGAAATCTTCCATTAGGTATATAAGTCTTATACTCATTTTCAATAGTATTAATGATAGAAGGGCTATCAACAAGTCTATTGTTAACATAAAGATATTGGAGTGACCTAGATGCTCTATAATAATTTGAGTTTGATATATAACCTTTTATGCTATAGATCTCATTGCTTTCATCTATTTCAATTAGTTCATCCTTTAGATTATCATCTAGCAAGTTATAAATCCTAAGATCAAGTGGTTCGTTAGCTGAAGTTTTAAATTCTAATCTATCATCTTTTACGTATTTAAATCCTATATTATTATAGCCTAAGGCCAAAGAATACATCAATTTAGTAATCGCATTTGACTCAGCTAAATCAGATTTTAAAAATTTATATCTAGCCGGGATATTAGCAAAGATATTTAAGACTTCTATACTTGTACCTGTATTTGTAGCAATCGATGATTCTTTAACTTTGTTATTTGCAAACTCAATTTTACTACCGATATTGGTATCGGAAGTTTTAGTAATAGCTTTAACATCTGCAACACTAACTATTGTGGATAAAGCCTCGCCTCTAAAACCTAGAGAATAAATATCATATAGATCTTCAAAATGTACTATTTTTGATGTTGTGTGTTTTTCGAAGGCTAACCTTAAGTCATTTTTAGGTATTCCAATTCCATCATCTGTAACTCTTATATAAGTTTTTCCACCATTTTTTATTTCAACTGTAATACTTTTTGCCTTAGCATCTATAGAATTTTCCACTAGTTCTTTTACAACAGATAAAGGTGATTCAATCACCTCTCCTGCTGCTATCTGTTCTATTGTGTATTGGTCTAATTTTCTAATAGTCATTATGCTAAACCATTAATCCTTTCTACTAAGGAATTAAGCTTATTAATTGCTTCTAGAGGTGTTAGGTCGTTAACACTAATATCCTTTGTAAGAGATATAATTTCTTCCATATTTTTAGAATTTATATCATCTATAGTATCTACAATATTCTTAGTCTTATTTGTTTCAAAATAATCATCATCCGAAATTTTATCCATAAAGACTTTGGCATCCTCTATTATTTCATCAGGAAGACCACTTAGTTTAGCTACTTCAATTCCATAAGATCTGTCAGATTTTCCAGAAGAGATCTTTCTAAGAAATATTAGATTGTCATTTTCATTTAATATTTCAATTTTTAGATTTTTAACATTATCTAGCTCGTTTTCAAGAATTGTCAGTTCATGAAAATGAGTAGCAAAAACAGTCTTAAATTTCTTAACTTTCGATATATATTTTACTAGAGCCATAGCAATACTTAATCCATCATCTGATGAAGTTCCTCTTCCAACTTCATCTAAGATAACGAAAGACTTAGGACTTGCATTTTTTAAAATATTGCTAACTTCATTCATTTCTAGCATAAAAGTAGATTCGCCCTTGGAGATATTATCACTTGCTCCAATCCTAGAAAATACCTTATCACATATAGCTATATCAGCATAGCTTGCTGGTACAAAGGACCCCATTTGAGCAAGTATTATTATAATAGCCATTTGTCTCATATAAGTAGACTTGCCTGCCATATTAGGGCCAGTGATTATTTGAATCAAGTTATCATCTTCACCTATATCAGTATCATTAGCAATAAATTCATTTTCTTTAAGTTTGCTTTCTATTACAGGGTGTCTACCATCTTTTATTATGATTTTGTTGCTATTATTAAGTTTTGGTCTTACATAATTATTGAAATTAGCAACTCTAGCTAGGGTGTTAAGGCAATCAATATTAGCAATCATTTTTGCCAAGGCTTGGAGCATTAAAGTTTTTTCTAATAAAATATCCCTTATTTCATTAAATAATTGGTATTCAATCTCATTAACTTGATCCTTGCCATTTAAAATTAAGCTGCTTAGTTCTTCAAGTTTTTCAGTGGTATATCGTTCCTGATTCTTTAAGGTTTGTTTTCTTATGTAAGATTCGGGAACTTTGTCTAAGTTGCTCTTTGTTATTTCGATAGAATAACCGTTATTTTTATTAAAAATAATTTTATAATTTTTAATGTCAGTTTTTTCTCTTTCTTCACTTTCATATTTTGTAAGTTTTGTTAGAGCTTCTTCTGAGGATATTTTTAACTCATCAAGTTTATTAGAATATCCTTCTTTTATTATTCCACCTTCTGTTATAGATATAGGCGAATCATCCACTATAGATTTTTCTAATAATTGATATATGTCTGATACATTAGGTAAGTTAATACCAAGATTTCTAATTATTTCATTATCTGAATCTTCTAGATAAGATTTTAATCTAGGAATATCCTCGAGAGAGTTTTTAAGTGATATAAAATCTCTAGCGTTGGCTCTCTTATAAGATATTTTTCCGATTAATCGTTCTAAATCCATAACATTTTTTAGAAAGTTAGTTATATTTTGTGACTCTATTGGATTATTAGTGAAATATTGAACTATATCAAGTCTTCTATAAATCTTTTCCTTATCAATTAGTGGCCTTTCTAGCCATTGATTTATCAGTCTTGAACCCATAACTGTATCGCATTTATCGATAATGTTTAGTACAGTATCTTCTTTGCTATTATTATTAAGATTTCTGTGTAATTCTAAGTTTTTCCTAGTATTTGCTTCTAGCTCTAGATAGTCATTTATTTCTAAAATTTCAATATTGTTGATATGGATGAGTTTATCGTCATAAAATTTATAAATATAGTCAAGCAAGTTTGCTGTAGAAACAAGGCAAAGTCGCTTATTTTCTATTTTTTTAAAATTATCTATAGATAAGTATTCGCTAATTTTTTTGCCAATCTTACTATAATTATTTTCATCATCAATATAATTTAAGAACACATCTGATTCTTGCTTTAAATATATCAAAACATCTTTTAAACTAAAATTACTATTTATTATTATTTCTGAAGGGTTGATTTTTTCAATTTGGTCTATAGTTCTTTTTGCTATTAGATCTTTTGATCCTTTTATTTCAAAGCTTGTCAATTGACCGGTAGATATGTCACAATATGTAAGTCCAAGGCCGAAATCATTTTGAAAAATTGATAGCAAATAATTATTTTCTCTATTATCAAGTGCATCTATATCTGTAATTGTTCCTGGAGTTACAACCCTAGTTATGGCTCTTTTAACTAGTCCCTTGGCTTCTTTAGGATCTTCTACTTGATCACATAAAGCAACCTTGTAGCCTTTTTTTACAAGTTTGCCCACATAGTTATCAATTACATGGTGAGGAACTCCACACATAGGTGCCTTTTTTTCATGTCCACATTCTTTTCCTGTTAGGGTAAGCCCCAATGTTTTGCTAATAATAATAGCATCGTCAAAAAAAGACTCAAAAAAATCTCCTACCCTATACAAGAGTAATGCATCTTTAAAAGAATCTTTTACATCCACGTAATGCTTTAACATCGGTGTTAGTTTTTCATACTTAAAATTGTCCTTCATAGCCATCCCCTATCTTTAATTATATTATACCATAATAAAAAGACTCACTATAAAGCTATGTCTTATTACTTTATATCTAGAGTCTTAACATTTGTTATCCATTTTGCTGATGAATTTGTTGCTGTATCTATGATTATCATTTTACCATAGCTTGGGTTTGCATCATAAATTGGTTTGCCATCAATTCTATATACCAGATATATTTTTCCTGGCTCCAATACATCTGACATAGCTACCCTTTTTGAGTTTCCTTCATCATCTTCAATTACCATTACGCCACTATCTTTTAGATTGTAGTCAAGCTTTCCAATAATCTGCTCTATAGATATTCCTTCAACTGATACTGTCTCAAGGCCATTATTAATGCTAACATCAAGTTTTTGGCCACCTATAGATCTTAATTCTTTTAAAGTCAGAGAATCAAGCTGGTCTCCATTGCCTTTTACTATCAATATCTCATTATCATATTTTGCAATTTCGTTCTCGCTACTTACTTTTTTAAAGACTGTAAAAGCTAAGCTAAGGATTAGTATAATGGCTAATATTAGAAATATACGATATTTATTCTTTTTAAAAACTTTTGAAAAATTATTATTCATTAATTGCCAGTGGAACCAAAACCACTTTCACCTCTATCCGTTTCTTCTAAGCTATCAACTTTAATTAGTTCACATCTTTCATAAGGTTGAATTACTAATTGAGCTATCCTATCTCCATTTTTAATTACTTGGGGGGTCTTGCCATAGTTATACATAAATATCATAATTTCCCCTCTATAGTCTGAATCTATAACTCCCACAGTATTTGCTAGCATCAGATGTCTTTTAACTCCAGTCGAAGACCTAGGATATACTGCACCAAAAAAACCTTCAGGGATTTCTAGCCTAAGGTCTGTATGTATTTTTTTCATATCTCCAGGTTCAATTACTGTATCTTCATCATTTGAACAATATAAGTCTATACCACATGAACCCGATGTTTGATAAGAAGGCATTTGGCCATCTGTCATAATTTTTAATATTTTATTCATTTTATCACCTTCACTACACAATAATATACCAATTTTTACCTATAATTACAAAGATATGAAAATAAATTTTAAAATGATACAAGTATATAATATTATAAAGCTCAAAATCTTAATGGCAATTGGAGAAATTGTTAAAGATATTGCAATAAAAATCTAAGTGTATTATAATTATATTAAAGATAAAAATGTACATACAGAAAAAGGGAGTAAATTATGACAGAAAAGAAAAAAGATAAAGTAATTGATCCAAAAACAGGTAAAGTTTGCTGCTCTAGCCAATATGACGGAAATGATGAACTTGACAAAAAAACTCGTGCATCAGAAACAGCAAAGGGTGGAGATGATATAGATAAAAAATATTCTCCTGACCAAGAAGAACTAAAAACAGAAGTTGATGAAGCAGATCAAATCTCTAATGTTGGAGTTGAAGGCAGAAGAACTCGTGAAGATGATTTATCTGAAAATCCTTCTAAAGATAAATAATTTATAATACTTACATAGCCTCCATTTCACTTATGAATTGGAGGTTTTTTATAACAAAAAACCAAGCTATTGCAACCTTTGCAATGCTTGGTCCATTTTCTAATCAATAATAGTTTATTAATTATCACTTTCTGATGGATTTTCTGATAGTTCGTCAACTCTTGTTCTTCTTCCTTCAGCACTTGGTGCAGATACTTGTCCTGCCTCATCAATTGTGGTGTTTCTATACTCTGTGTCAGTAGTATATTTGTCATCAGGGTCTTTGAAATTTAAGCTTTGATCACTTGATTTTACTTTTTCTTCTAAGGATTCATCGCCTTCAAATTGACTAGTTTCTTCTTCTTTTCCAGTTTCAGGATTGATAATTTTTTCGTTTTCTTTTTTATCTGTCATTCTTAACTCCTTTTCTTTTACAATATATTTTATACCCAAAATAAAGATAATTTAAAATTTATTGTGGTTTTTTCAAAATATTAGTCATTATCTTCGTCAATGGCTCTTCTTAGTAGATCTCCCTTTTCTAGTGGATAATCAATTGTCATATAGATCTTTTCCTTGGCTTTGTTAGCAACTTCTAAATCTTCTCCTTTAGAATCTCTCATATTATCAATTTTAAATTCGTAAAAATCTTTTCTATTGCCAAATATTTCTATATCTTCTCCTAGGAAAAATCTATTTCTTTGTTCAATAATAGCTTCTTTGCTATCTTTATTGTAATCTAAGACTTTGCCTATAAAGTCATATTTTCTAATATATGATGAAGTCTCATAGATTTGACCGTCTTCAGCAGGTTTGTTATAAAAGAATCCCTTTGTGTAGTGCCTGTGGCTTGCTTTTTCAACTTCATTGAAATACTTTTGAATAGTCTCTTTATTATAATTGTCTTCATAATAAGCATCTATAGCTTGTCTATAGCTTCTTATAACAGTTGCAACATAAAACTCTGTCTTCATTCTTCCTTCGATTTTAAAACTATCAATACCTGTTTCTATGAGTTTATCAAGTTCATCTATCAAACATAGGTCCTTAGAGTTCATTATATAGGTCCCTGATCCATCTTCTTCTATTGGATAATATTCTCCAGGCCTATTTTCTTCTTGTATGCTATATTTCCACCTACATGCTTGTGCACAATCACCTCTGTTGGCATCACGTCCTGTCATATAGTTAGATAGTAGACATCTACCAGAGTAGGATATACACATAGCTCCATGAACAAATACTTCTATTTCCAAATCTTTTGGAGTATTATTCCTAATTTCAATTATTTCTTCCAATGATAGTTCACGAGCTAGTATGACCCTTTTTGCGCCCATCTTATACCAAAAATTAACAGTTGCAGTATTTGTTACAGAAGCTTGTGTTGAGATATGAAGGTCTATATTGGTTAATTCCTTAGCAAGTGAAAAAATACCAGGATCTGAAATTATAAGAGCATCAACGCCTATTTCATCAAGAAACTTTAAATAATCTTCAATACCGTTCATATCTTCATCGTGAGGTACTATATTCATAGTTATATGAACTCTCACCTGATTATCATGAGCAAATTTAACAGCTTCAATCATAGCTTGTCTATCAAAATTTTTGGCATTTGCTCTAAGACCGAAGCTATCTCCAGCCATAAATACGGCATCTGCTCCAAATTTTACAGCCGCTTCTAATCTTTCTATATCACCAGCGGGGGCAAGCAATTCTACTTTTTCTTTATTCATTATTTCTCCTTAACGCTTATAGTTAAACCATCACCTATTGGGATAATAGAAGTTGTGAAGTCTCTCCTATCGATCACGTAGGCCAGGTAATTTCTCAATCTTTTTACAATAGTAATCATTCTTTTATTTACCAAATCATCATTTATGACCATACCTTTGAAAAGAACATTATCAGATATTATTATCCCTCCATCATTTAATAAATCAGCACAAATTTTAAAATAGTCTTCATAGTGAGCCTTATTGGCATCAATAAAAACAAAATCAAAGCCTTGACTTATACTATTCAAGGCTTTCATTGCATCATCATTTATTAAATTTATTGGGGCATTGTATTTATCAAAATTATTTTGGGCTATTTTAGATGTAGATTCATCTAATTCTATGGTAGTAATATCAGCTTTAGTATACTTATAAAAAACTAAGGATGAATATCCTATAGCTGTTCCTAGTTCTAGGATGGTTTTTGGTCTTTGAATAGCCAATATACTTTTGATAAATTCTTTGCTCTCGATATTCATTATAGGGACATCATTTTTTAAAGCATATGCTCTTAGGTCTAAAAAGTCCCTATCTTCAATAATGTTTTCTAAATAATCACTAGTATGTTGGTAATTAATATATCTCATTGTTTTCTACTTCTGATATTACTGGTAATATCATAGGATCACGGCCTAGTTCATTGTACAAATAAGATTTTAAGTCTTCTCTAATTTGATATTTTATTTGACTTAAAGCTCTTATTTCTTCTTTTTGACATTTTTCAACAGATCTTAGTACTACTTCTTTTGAGTTTTCTATAATATCTTGGTTTTCTTTCACGTAAACAAAACCACGAGATACTATTTCTGGACCTGCTAGTAAAGCTTGGGTATTTCTATCAAAAGTGATAGATACAACCATAAGACCATCTTCTGATAGGTGTTTTCTATCTTTTAAGACTATATTGCCTACATCACCAATACCAGAGCCATCAACTAAGACTTTTCCAGCTGTTACTTTTCCTGTAACTTTTGCTGTCTTTTTAGTAAACTCTAGTACATCGCCATTTTCTAGAATAAATATTTTATCTTTATCCATTCCCATATCTTCGGCTATCTTTTGGTGAGTTTGCAATTGACGAGCTTCACCATGGGCAGGTAGTAAATATTTTGGTGTGGTTAGTTGATACATTAATTTTATTTCTTCTTGACAAGCGTGACCAGATGCATGGACTTTTGCTAAAGATGCATATATTATATTTACACCAATTTTTGTTAGTTTGTTAATGGTATTATTGATAGCTATCTCGTTACCTGGAATTGCTGATGAAGAAAGTATAACAGTATCTGTTTCATTTAGGTGAATTTGTTTGTGTTCTCCATTTGCCATTCTGGTTAGTGCAGATAGTGGCTCACCTTGAGTACCTGTCGAAAGGACAACTATCTCATCATCAGCATAGGATTTGATATTTTTCATATCGATTAGTGTATTGCTCTTAACCTTTAAATATCCTAAATCGCTAGCAATCTTAACGTTATTTAGCATAGACCTACCAGAAAGTGCAACTTTTTTGTTATATTTTTCAGCCGCATATATTACTTGCTGAACCCTATGAAGGTTACTTGCAAAGGTTGCAACAATGATCCTTCCGCTTACTTGTCCAAAAATCCTTATAAAGGTATCTCCAACTTCTTTTTCACTTAGTGAATGGCCTGGTCTTTCAACGTTAGTACTATCAGCATAAACCGCTAGTAGGCCTTTTTTGCCTAGTTCTGCCAGCCTTTGTATATCTGTTGGGTCTCCATCAATTGGAGTAAAGTCCATTTTAAAGTCGCCTGTAAATAGGATTGTTCCTACAGGTGATTTAACTGCTATAGAACATGAATCTGGGATAGAGTGGCTCACTCTAATAAATTCTACACTTAAATCCCCAACATTAACTTTATTGTTGACGTTTACCATTTTGATTCTATTTGGGTTTAGTCCATGTTCTTTAAATTTGTTTTCTAATAAACCTTTAGTTAATTTTGAACAATATACATTTGTATCTACACTCTTTAAAAAGTATGGTATAGCCCCAATATGGTCTTCGTGACCATGGGTTACAAATATACCCCTTAGTTTATCTTTGTTTTCTTCAACATAGGTAAAATCTGGTATTACTATGTCTACTCCAAGCATATCTTGGTCAGGAAATGTTAGACCACAGTCTATCATAACCATATCATTCCCGTATTCAACTACGGTACAGTTCTTACCAATTTCTTGTAATCCCCCAATAGGAATTAGTTTTAATTTCTTCTCATGTCTCATTTATACTCCTTTAGTTTTTGACATTCGGAGCAAGTGCCATAAATTCTTAGAGAATAATATTTCATGTCAAAATCATACATATCTTTTAATGACTTTGTCAATTCATTTTTATTTATACATTCATCTTCTATTATTTTCCCACAACTAGTACAAATAATATGGTCGTGGTGGTCATTTAGTGAATCTATAAGCTCATAAGTGTAGGCATTGTCAGTAAACTCTTGTTTGTTAACAATACCTAATTCTTCAAAAATATTTAAAGTTCTATATATTGTTGCAATTCCTACTTGCTTATTATCCTCATGAACAATGGAAAACAGCTCTTCTGGTGTAACATGCTTTGGAGAGCTATCTTTTAGAACATTAAAAATAATCTCTCTTTGCTTTGTGAACTTTTGATTATGTTCTTCAAAAATTTTTCTGATTTCTTTAGTTTCCATTGTCTTCATCCTTCATTTCTTCGTACAATTTGATGATTTCATCTAACTCTTGTTGATCTTCAATAGCTTTAAAAATAACTTCATCGTCATTATTTATTACTTCAGCTATTAGTATTAAATCATCATCTTCTTGTTGAAGGGCACAGTAATTTTTGTCATCTACTCCGAAAGTATCTATTATATTAAATTTGACTTCATTATTATCTTCATCATATAAAACAATACTATCCATTGTTTCTCCTGTCTAAATAGCTTTGCAAGATAAATGTAGCTGCAATTTTATCAATATACTTCTTCCTATTTTCTCGTCTGACATCCATATCAATAAGTACTCTTTCTGATTGAAGAGTTGTCATTCTTTCATCTTCGTAAATAATCTCTTTGTCAGTTTGCTTTTTTAGCAAATCTACAAAACTCATTACTTTCATAGATTGAGGACCTATGGAATTATTCATATTTTTAGGAAGACCTACTACAATAGTTTCTACATTTTCTTTTTCTATAATTTCAACTAGCCTTTGAATGTCTAGGCTTGCTTTTTTTCTTTTTATTGTTTCTATAGGATGAGCCATCAAAAACATAGGGTCGCTAAGAGCAACCCCAATAGTTTTATCACCTACATCCAGACCCATTATCCTAGTCATTGATATAGCTATTTAATAATTCTTCAAGTATTTCATCTCTATCTACAACTCTTATTAGTTTACGTGCACCATTATGAGCTGTAATATAGGTAGGATCGCCAGATAACAAATAACCAACAATTTGCCCTGTTGGCTTATAACCTTTTTCTTCTAGGGCATTATAAACAGTTGTTAGAATCTCTCTAATATCCTTTTGGTCATCTCTTTCAGGTTTAAAAGCAATAGTTTCGTTAAAATTATTATTTTCAGTCATTTTAAAACTCCTCTATATAATCTGATGAGCTCTTTCTAAAGCAAGATCTACCTTAGAAATATCTTTTCCTCCAGCTTGTGCGAAGTTCTTTCTTCCCCCGCCGTTTCCACCAGTTAACTGACTTATCTCTCTTACTATTTTTCCTGCATCATATCTATTAGTTAAGCTATCATCTACAGATACTGTAAATATAAACTTATTATTACTTAGACTTGCAAAAACTATGACTAAATTATCAAATGTTTGCTTTAGTCTATTTTCGTAATCACGCATCTGATCTGTAGTCGCATCTTCAAATTTATAAATAAGTAGATTTAGATCATCTTTCTTTTCAACTGCTTTTCTTAACTCTTCAAAAGTATCTTTATTTGAAGATGATTTTAATCTTTTTATTTCTTCTTTTTGATTTGCGATTTCTTCTTTAATAGATCTGATTCTGTTTTCAATTAAATCTTCTCTAGTTCCTAAATCAGCAGCTATTTGTTCTAGGTCATCTTTTTGTTTTTGTATAAGCTCATAAACTTTTTTACCAGTTATGGCTTCTATTCTACGAACGCCTGCAGATACTGAAGACTCGCTTAATATTTTAAACATTAAGATTTCAGATGAATTGTTAACATGGCAACCGCCACACAATTCTTTAGAATAATCTCCTATGGAAACAACTCTTACTTCGTCTTTGTACTTGTCTTCAAATAGACCTATAGCTCCCATTTCTTGAGATTTTTTAAATGGAAGTATTTCTTTCTTGACATCTAACTGATCTCTAATTTTTTCATTAACTATATCTTCTATTTCTCTTTTTTGGCTAGCTGTAAGTGATCCATTATAGGTAAAATCAAATCTTAGCTTCTCATCATCTACTAAAGATCCTGCTTGGTTTATACTATCTCCTAGTACATCTCTGAGAGCTTGGTCTAATAAGTGAGTTGCCGAGTGATTTCTTGTTATATCTAAGCGACGAGTTTTACTAACTTCAAAAGTATATACTTCTTTAGCATGTATTTCTCCACTTAGGATTTCTACATAATGGAAATAAATATCATTTTTCTTTTGAACATCAGTAACTTTTGCCTTAGCATTATCACTATAGATATAACCTATGTCAGCTACTTCACCGCCGCCTTCAGCATAAAATGAAGTCTTATCACTTACTACTATACCTTCTTCGCCCTCTTTTAGCGATTTTACTTGGCCATTTTCGTCAAATAAATTAGTAATTTTTGCATCAACTGATAAATTATCATAACCAATAAAGTCTGTTGGGTTGATTCCATCAGTAACTATATTATCAAGTGACCAACCAGCGTCTTTTTTCCTTGCATTACGAGCTTTTTCCCTTTGATCTTCCATCTCATTATTAAATTTATCTTCATCTACATCGTAGTCCTGTTCATTTAATATTTCTTTGGTTAAATCAAGTGGGAATCCATAGGTATCATACAATTTGAAGGCTTCTGATCCATCTAAGATTTTCTCGCCATCTTTTTCCATTTCAGTTATTAGACTATTTAATCTATCTAGGCCTTGGTCTATTGTTTTTTGGAATCTATCTTCTTCTTCGATGATAACTTCAAGAATATGATCTTTATTATCAGATAATTCTTTGTATTCATCCTTATAGGAATCGATAACTCTATTTACAATCTTAGTTAAAAATTCGCCTTCTATACCAAGAAGCTTGCCGTGTCTATAAGCACGTCTAATAAGTCGTCTAAGTACATATCCACGTTTTTCATTTGATGGAACTACTCCATCAGAAACGAGGAATGTCATAGCCTTTACATGGTCAGTGATAACTCTTATCGAAACATCATCTTTTGGATTTTCCTTATAAGTTTTGCCAGATACTTTTTCAATTTCTTTTATAATATCTTGAGCTATATCAACTTCAAAGATATTATCTTTTTGTTGAAGTATCATAGCTATTCTTTCAAGGCCCATACCAGTATCTATATTTGGATGAGCTAAGGGTGTATAGTTACCTTCGATATCCTTATTGAACTGAGTAAAAACTAGATTCCATATCTCTAAAAATCTATCAGAATTATCATTGCCTGGAGCATTGTCATTCTCATCAACTGCTTTGCTAGGACCCCTGTCTACAAATATTTCTGAACATGGCCCGCATGGACCAACTTCAAGTTCCCAAAAGTTTTCGTCCTTATCTTGACGTAATATGCGTTCTTTTGGCATGCCTACTTCATCTTTCCAAATATTATATGCTTCGTCGTCATCTTTGTAGACGGTAACCCATAATAAGTCCTTAGAAATCTCTAGATGTTCGGTCAAATATTCATAGGCCCAGGTTATAGCTTCTTTCTTAAAATAATCGCCAAAAGAAAAATTTCCTAACATTTCAAAATATGTTCCATGGCGTTCAGTTTTACCAACCCTTTCAATATCTCCTGTACGAACACATCTTTGTGAAGAGGTTGCTCTATTATTTTTCATGCTTTCTTCACCAGTAAAATATTTCTTAAGTGGTGCCATACCAGCATTGATTAAAAGCAAAGATTCATCATCTTTTGGTATTAGGGAAAAAGATTTTAAAATAGTATGATTTTTTTCATTGCCAAAAAAATCTATATAAGATTTTCTAAGTTCGTTAACTCCTAAGTTTTTCATCGACTCTCCTATTATTTTGATTTACCATAGTATCTAAGGTTATGGAATCAATAGTATCATTTATAGCTTCATCTAATTTATTGAAGGCAAAATATGCCCTACATTCATTGTCACAATGGCTTCCATCTTCAAGACATCCTGTAACATTAAAAGTACCTTCAAGAACTCTTAAAACTTCACCAACTGTTATTTGATCAAGTTTTTTTACTAGCTTATAGCCACCTTTTGGCCCTCTAGTGGACTCAACTATATTAGCGTTTTTAAGTAGCCTTATAAGTTGTTCAAGGTAGTTATCTGATAAATCAAGATTTTCTGATATTTCAGAAACGGGTATATATCCCCTATCTTCATTCTCTGCCAAGTAGCATATAGCTCTTAGCCCATATTTACTTCTAGTTGATAGTTTCATTATATCTCCTATACAGTTATCAAATCTTTAAGAGATTGATAAAATTTATCTCCAATTCCATTTACATTTTTTATATCTTCTATGGTTTCAAATTTGTTAGATTCTCTATATTCTAAGATTGAATCAGCTCTCTTATCTCCAATATTTGGCAAGGACATCAATTCTTCCTTGCTGGCCTTATTAATATTTATCTTATCCTTACTAGAGTCTTTGCTATCAGATGTTATGATTGGTATTGTATCAGCAGTATTATCTGAACTTATTTCATAGATACTAGGTATGTATATTTTCATCTCATCTTCAAGCTTCATGGCAAGGTTTAAATCTTTTGCGTTTGCATTTTCTGTCAAACCACCAGCTTTTTTAATCAAATCATCAAGCCTGTCGCCATCTTCAAATTCGTAGACACCTTCTTTACTAATCTCACCAGAAATATAGACTTTCATTTCATTTATTTCAACGTTTTCGTCTTCATCTGCAGGTGATAATGCATCGGAGGATGTATCAAGTAAAGAAATTTCTGAATTTAATAAATCATCTTCGTTATTCTTAACATAGTTATTAGCAAATAAAGCTACAATAACTATGATTAGACCCATTATAATTTTATCTTTTCTCTTATCATCCATATTGAAAACCTAGCAATTTATGAGAAGATTATTCTTCCCATAAATCATCTATTCCATAAAATTCCCTTTGTCTTTGTGTGAATATATGGACAATAATATCATCTGCATCCATTAATATCCATTCACCTTCACGCAAACCTTCTTTAGATAGCAATTCATATCCGTTTTTGGCAAGCTCTTCTTCAACATAGTCTGCTAGAGCCTTAGTTTGTATAACTGAAGTTCCTGTTGCAATTACAAATGTATCAGCAATAGAAGAATCGCTTAGTTCTAAAACATTTACATCTTCAGCTTTTCTGTCATCTAAAACTTTTAAAATAATATCTAATTTATTCATTTTTCTCCTTAATCAAATAGTTATAAGCACTGATAGTTAGTGGATGAATCAAGCTTAGCTTCTTTGTTAAAAAGATTATATTGTGACTTAAGCTATATAATATTGCTTGGTCTATGTCTTTTTTTGCCAAATCTCTTAATTCATCTACGCCAGGATAAGATCTTTCAGGTTCTATGGCATCTGCTAGGTAAATTATTTTTTCTAATTCACTCATATTTTCTTTGCCTGTAGTGTGATATCTTATAGCATCAAGCACTTGGTCATTATCTATATTATACACTTTTTTAGCTACTTCTGCTCCTAAAAAAGAGTGCAAAACAGATTTATACTTAATAGTCTCAGTGCTTATATTATCATCAAATAATTTGAGATACTTATCCTCATTGTATTTTGCACAGTCGTGAAGTATCGCTGCAGTCTTAACTAAATCATCATCTACGCTTGTATTAAGTTTTAGAGCAGTTTCCATAACTCTTTTTGAGTGTTTGAACCTTTTCAAGCCAATATCTTCTATCAAGTTATTTTCCCAATTTTTCAAATCATACATACAGATTATGCTCTCCTATAAAATCTATAACTTCATCAGTCACAAGGTATTTTATACTCTTACCCTCTTGTACCAAACCTCTTATTAGGGTAGATGATATATTAATATTTAGGTTATTTATAAGATATATTTCTTTGTTATCTTTTCTTATTTGATCAACTTTTTTCACAAGATCACTATCACTATCGGTGTTTGATCTCGTAAATACAATTAACTTATCATTTAAAATTTTTTCATAATTTTTCCAAGTGTCTATTGTCATAAAAGAATCTTCTCCCATGATATAATAGAATTCATCTTCAGGATATGATTTTTTGAAGTACTCTAGTGTTTCATGGGTATAAACGACATCATCATTTCTAGCTTCATAGGTGGAAAGTTCTACTCTTGGGTTATCAGCAATCGCTCTTTTTACCATCTCAATCCTAAGTTCAGCCTTTGTTTTCTGTTTATTTACTTTGTGAGGAGGATTGGAGCTTGGAAGAATTATTATCTTATCTATGCCTAGAAAATTAAATACATTTTCCATGACTATTAAATGTCCAACATGTATTGGATCAAATGTTCCTCCATATAAACCAATTTTCATAATTAATCCTAACTATATTTGATATTTATTGTCGTCATTTTTTCTATAGATAGTAATAATACTGCCTAAGTGATTTACAAACTCAGCATTTAATTCTTCTAATAGAGTTTTTACTATCTCATCTTGGTCATCAAGATTATTATTTAAAACTTTAATTTTTATAAGTTCACGAGCCTCTAGTGCTTCGTCTATGGCTCCTATAGTTTCTTTTGTAAGTGAGTTTTTACCTATATTAATAACTGGCTTAAAATCATGGCTAAGTGCCTTTAGCTTTGCTCTTTGTTTACCACTAATCATTATTTCTCCTATTCATAATACTCAAAGACAATATCGCCAACTGCAACACTATCTCCTTGTTCAATTCCCATTTCTTTTAATTTATCAAAAACTTCCATCTCTCTAAGTGTTTTTTCAAAGAACATACGAGAATCATAGTCATCAAGATTTACTTTTTCTAAAAGGTTATCAATTCTTTTACCAAAAACAACAAAGATTTCATTATCTTTTGCAAATTGTAAGTCGTAGTCTATTTCTTTGTTATAATATTCTTCCAAGAAGTTCTCATTAATATCTTCTATAAGATCAAACTTCTTATTTTCACTTTTTGACAGTAAATCATAAGTTGCATCTAAAAGTTTCTTGATACCGTCTGTTGTTGCTGCAGAGATTTGATAAATATCATAAGTATTTCCATAAGTTTTGATAAAGTTTTCTGCATTATTATTAGTATCTAGGTCAGTCTTATTCAAGGCAACAATCATTGGTTTCTTGGCTAAATTCTCATTATATAATTTTAGCTCCTCGTTTATAAGCTTAAAATCTTCTATTGGATCTCTACCTTCTATACCAGAAATATCGACAAGGTGAATAAGGACTCTACATCTTTCTATATGTCTTAAAAAGTCGTGTCCTAGACCTTGACCTTCGTTGGCTCCTTCTATGAGCCCTGGGATATCTGCAACTATAAAAGATCTTTCATTATCGATATTTACTACACCTAGGTTTGGATCTATTGTTGTAAAATGATAGTTTGCAATCTTTGGTTTAGCAGAAGAAATTACGGAAATCAAAGTTGATTTACCAACATTTGGTAGGCCGACAAGTCCAACATCTGCCAAGACTTTTAGTTCAAGAATCAAATCTATCTCTTGTCCCTTTTTACCATTTTCTGCAAAACGAGGTGCTTGACGAATGGAATTTTTGAAATGAACATTTCCTCTACCGCCTTTGCCTCCTTTTGCTATTAGAAACTCTTCTCCATCTAGCTTAAAGTCTTTAATAATTATATTAGAATTTGCTTCTCTTAATATTGTTCCAACTGGAACCTTGATGATTAAATCGTCACCTTTTTTTCCAAATTTCTTGTTTTTGCCACCAGGCTGGCCATTTTGTGCTTTATATTTACTTTTGTATCTGAATTCATCAAGGGTAGATAGGTTTCTCGTTGCTTTAATAATGATGCTACCACCATTGCCACCATCACCACCAGCTGGTCCACCTGTAGGTTCGTATTTTTCCCTACGCCAAGCGACAGCTCCATTGCCTCCATCTCCAGCTTTTAGACTAATTTTTGCAAAATCTATCATAAAAATTTCCTTTCATATGAAAAAAACCTGCCGAAAAGGCAGGCTAAGTGTTTCTTAGGCAATATCTTGTTTTGGATAAACAGAAACTTGTTTTCTGTCGCGTCCTTTTCTTTCAAATTTTACAATTCCTTCGCATGATGCGTATAGAGTATCATCTCCACCTTTTTTTACATTGTTGCCTGGGTGGATTTTTGTTCCTCTTTGTCTAACGATAATTGTTCCAGCGTTTACGAATTGACCGTCAGCTCTTTTTGTGCCTAGTCTTTTACTTTCTGAATCTCTACCGTTTTTTGAAGAAGATACCCCTTTTTTACTTGAAAATCTTTGTAAATTAATATTTAAAATCATATTATATCTCCTTATAATTTAATTTTACAAAGTTATTATAACTTTGCTCTAAGGTCCATATTCCTGTCTTAAAACTTGTAAATACTACTTCTGACTTTTCATTTGTTTGATAAGAAATTAGTTTCATAATTTCATCGTCATCCGTAAATGAAAATTCATCAATATATAGCTCAAGAGTATTTACACAGGTGTAAGCAAGTATGCTTACTGCTGAACAAACTATGTCCTTGCCATACTCATCATAATCGGCATGACCGCTTATTTCAAATCCTACAATGTTTTCTTTTTTTAATAAAAGATTAACATTAATCATTTATTATAAAGAAATACTGTTAATTTTAACTAAAGTATATGGTTGTCTGTGACCTTGTTTTTTTCTATACATTTTCTTAGGTTTGTATTTGAATACGACGATTTTCTTATCTTTTGCTTGGTCTTCGATAGTAGCAGAAACTTTTGCATTTTCTACTGTTGGAGCTCCAACTTTTACATCACTATCTCCACCAACTAAAAGTACTTCATCAAATTCAACAGTTTCGCCTACTTCGTATGGTAGTTTTTCAACTCTAACTAGGTCGCCTTCTGATACTTTATATTGTTTTCCACCTGTTTTTATAATTGCGTACATAGGTGTCCTCCTAACTTCTCAAATTCTCGCCAGCGTAGGTGATCAGTACCCAAACTGAGCGGTTTACCTTATAATAATACTAATATAATAGTATTTTGTCAAATATTTTATCTTATATTCTTATAATTTCTATTGTATCTAGAGCTTCATCTACTAATTTGTCTATATCAAGCTTTTCTTCGCTCATTTTTATATAATGAAGTTTAGGTTTTGTTAATGGATTATCTGGGGCGAATATTGAACAACAATCATCAAATGGTTCAATTGACTTTTCATAAGATCCAATGTCCTTTGATAAATCAACTATGTCTTTTTTATCCATTGCTATTAATGGTCTTAGCAATGGTAAGCTTGTTGTTTCTTCTACTACAGATAGGGATTCTAGGGTTTGACTAGCTACTTGACCTAAACTATCTCCAGTAATTAATGCCTTATATTCGTATTTTTCTGAAAGCTTTTCTGCAATTCTTACCATAAATCTTCTAGATAAAATAGTTGTTTCACGTCTGTCGCAATTAGTAGCTATAGATTTATAGATTTCAGATAAATTTATCATAAATAAGTTCATTGGTCCAGTATACTCACTCATAATTTCTGCCAATTCTACTGCTTTTTGTTTGGCTTTTAGTGATGTATATGGGTAGGAATGGAAGTGCAATGCATTGACTTTCATACCACGTTTTGCCATCAAATATCCAGCAACAGGTGAATCTATCCCTCCTGATAGCATTAATAGTCCATTTCCACTAGATCCTATAGGAAGTCCTCCAAGACCAGCATATCTTTTTGAATATATATAAGCATTGTTCTTAATATCTATAAATACCTTGAAGTCTGGATTATGGATATCAACCTTTAAATTAGGAAATTCATCCAAGATCTTATCACCCATCAGCATATTAAATTCAGGTGATTGATATTTAAAGGACTTATCAACTCTCTTTGTTTGAACTTTGAAAGTTAATTCATCTTCTCCATAAGCATCTATTATAGATTTTTTGATTGCCTCAAATATATCTTCTTCATTTTTTTCTGTCCTATATACTATATCTATATATGCTATACCAAATACTTTTTGTAATTGTTCAATAATAGCTTCAAAATTCTCTTCGTCAGACTCTATATATAATTTGGCACTTTCTGTATAGTACTTATCGTAGCCAATAGATTTTATATTTTTAAATATATGGGATAGGGCGTTGTTATAAAATTGTTTCCTATTTGCTCCTTTGAGAAATAATTCTCCAAAACTTACTGATATCAAAGCTTTCATATCATAACCTTTCTAATTTCACTAATACTGTTTTTTAAAACCTTAATAGTTTTATCAATATCTTCCTTGCTAGTTGTATCTGTAAAAGAAAATCTAATTACACCGTCTTTGTAATCATCATCAACACCAAGTGCTTGCAAAATCCTATTATTATTTCCCTTAGAACAAGCTGATCCACTTGAAACATATATCTCTTCTTGTTCTAACATATGGAGTAAAACTTCAGATTTAATGTTTTTAAAGGCTACTGATAGTATGTGAGGAGCAAAATTATCTTCTGGTGAATTAATTTCTATATCTTCGATATTATCCAATATCTCATTTCTCATATATAGATTCAAGTTTTTGACAGATTCTCTATCAAAATTTTCCATATGCTCATTTAAAGCTATACCCATGGCGTATATAGCAGGGTGATTATCTGTCCCACTAGATATAGTTTGTTGACGACCACCAAATAAAACTGGTTTCAATTTAGATAGGATATTTCTTTTGACATAGAGACCACCTACTCCCTTTGGACCGTGAAATTTGTGAGCAGAAAAACTCATTAAGTCAATTCCTAGTTTTTTTACATCACAGTCTATCTTCCCTAAAGCCTGGGTTGCATCTATGTGTAGAATTATATTCTTATCTTTAAGAATTTTACTAATTGAAGAAATATCTTGGATTGTACCAATTTCATTGTTTACATAAATTATTGAAACTAGTTTGACGTCATCATCTATCTTTTCCTTTAATTCTTCCAAATCTATGAAACCATGCCTATCTGTTTTTAAATAAATTACTTCTTTGTAAGGATATGAATTAAAGCTATCAAAAACAGATGAATGCTCAATAGAAGTTGTAATTGCCTTTGAATTCTCACCACTAAAAGAACTTATAACTATATTATTGGCTTCAGTGGCTCCCTTGGTGAAATAAATTTCGTTAGGATTGGCATTAATAACTTTTCCAATTATTTTCTTCGATTCATCAATCAATTCTTCAGATTTCATACCAAAAGAATGCAGAGATGAGGAATTTGAAAAATATGTATTTTCAGCAAAATCTCTCGCTTCTTGGCTTTTTTTTGAAATTTGTGTAGTAGCTGCATTGTCTAAATATATCATAGCATCTCCTTCAAGTATATAATTATATTACTAACTTTAATATATACAAATCAAGTATAATATAGATATGATAACTTACAAAAAATTATATCAACCAGATAACCTAAAAGAAAACGAAATAATTTTAGATATAGAAACTACAGGACTTGATTCTTCATCTGACCAATTAGTACTCTTAGGTATTATTGCCTATGAAAATGAAAAGTGTTACATTAAACAATACTTTGCCGAGGACAATCAAGAAGAAAAAAGATTATTAGAAATCTATCTTAATTTAATCATGGATAAGACTATAATTAATTTTAATGGAGATATCTTCGACATTCCTTTTTTGAACAACAGACTCATAGCAAATGAGTTATTCCCAGTGTTTCCAGATTCCTACGATGTACTCAAAGAAATCTCATCAAAGCGAAAATTCTTTGTGTTTGAATCTATGAAGCTAATAGATTTAGAAAAAAAGATAGGCATATTTAGAGATGATCCAAGTAGGTATAAGGTTATAAGCAAGCTCACAGATGACATAATAAAAAGAGATAAGCCAAAACCTATAATGGTCCACAATGAAAATGATTTAATTGCAACTGAAAAACTTGTCAACATAAGCGATTATTTTAACGAAGAATTATCTATCAACCTATTAGATAATAAAATCACCTTAAATTCTTCATTTATTAATAATGATATTGGCAAATTTATTCTAACCTCAGAAAAACCTTTTACAAATTCTTATTTTAACGGTCCAAATTATGAGCTGAGAATTGAAGAAGATAAGATTGATATAAACTTACAAGTTTTATATGGTAAGTTTGATGAAAATACCAAAGGTTTCGTTGCCCTAAACACTTTTAATCTAAATAATAAGAGCAATCTAAATGTAGATCCTAAACTTTTAGTTATTAAGGAAAATTATACTTATAATTACAAAAATATACTAAATTTAAGTAAAAAAATAATAGAGACCCATTTATAGGTTCTCTATTTGCCAATCTATAGGTTCTTGACCTGTAGATTTTAAGAAGTTATTTGTTCTTGAAAATGGCTTTGAGCCAAAAAATCCTCTTGATGCTGAAAATGGTGATGGGTGAGGTGATTTTATTATTAAATGCTGGGGATTAGTAATAAATGGTTCTTTGCTTTGAGCATTACGTCCCCAAAGTATAAAAACAATTGGCTTTTGTCTATCATTTAATAATTTGATTATCCTATCTGTAAGTATATGCCAACCTAGTTTTTCGTGAGAATTAGGATCACCTGCTCTAACTGTTAAGGATGTATTTAGTAGTAGAACTCCTTGGTCCGCCCATTTTTTAAGGTAACCATTATCAGGTATATAAGTTCCTATGTCCTCGTGCATTTCTTTATAAATATTTAAAAGAGATGGTGGCGTCCTCACTCCTCTCTTGACGGAAAAAGCATAACCATGGGCCTGTCCTTTGCCATGGTAGGGATCTTGACCTAGAATTAAAACCTTACAGCCCTCATAAGATACAGATTTTAAAGCATTAAATATGTCATACATATCTGGGTAGACCTTATAATTTTTGTACTCTTTTATAAGTTCTTTTCTCAAATTTTGATAGTAAGTTTTTTCCCATTCACTAGCTAATAGTTGGTCCCAATCATTTCCAATAAATACACTCATTTTACTTCTTACTTTCTTCAAAAAACAATAGGTAGATAATAATTAAAAAACTTCCCACAGTAACAAATATATCCGCCACATTAAATACAGGGAATTTAATAAAGTCAAATTCTAAGAAATCAACAACATATCCTTGGATAAGTCTGTCATAAAAATTACCTATGGCTCCCGATATTACAAAGGCAAGTGCTATATTTAATATTTGTGGATTTGTTTTATAATTTTTTATAAAATAATAAACTAATCCAGCTACAATGACAATAGTTAATAGAATAAAAAATATTCTATTATCCTGCAATATACCAAAAGCTGCTCCTCTATTTTCCAAGTATGTAAAATTTAATAGCTTGCCTTGGTGAGGATTTTCTATAAAATTATTTATAGCATAGTTTTTGCTTACTCTATCTAGTACAATTCCAATAATTATAATTAAAATATATATCATTTCAACTTCCTATAGCTAATATGTAAGTTACCTTTTTTACTTGTTCCAGTAATCTCATCAAATATAAATCTACCTTCTTTTCTTATAGAAATCATAGCTCCCTGCTCGATAGATTTACCAGGATCATCGATAAACTCATAATTAACTTTTACATTTTTATTTTTTATTATATCCTTAGCTTTTGACCTTGACCTATTTAAAAACAAGGATATGAGATTATCTAATCTAAGAGAAGAAACAAAACCACTAAATTGATCAAACTCATCTTCTATAATATCAAGATGCGCTTGATTTTTTATTTCTATATTTATTCCTTCTCTTTTTATTTTCGTGAGATTATATTTTACAAAATTTGCCTCATCTTTTAAGATAGCAAACTCACAAAAATCATCAGCAATTACTATATCTCCCACCTTAGTCCTATCTATATTAAGACTCATCAAGGCTCCTAGAACATCCGGATGGCTTAGGGAGTTTTGCCTAAATCTTAGTATAGATATATAGTTTTCTTCTGTTAAAGGTAGGTAATAATAATTTGCTACAAATATTTTTCTTTCAGCAAGGTCATTACCTCCTATAAAACTTATATCTATTCCATTTTTTAAGGCTATTGACCTTATGACATCTTGCTCATATGGATCTAAGAAAAAGCTTGATTCTTCTATGTTTTTATAATAGGACCTTTCAAGGATTGCTAGGGCTTTTTTAATATTACTTTTCTTTGCTTTGTCTGTTATAAAGTCTAAATTAAATTCTAAGCTCATAAAAAATAAAAGGGCTGTTTTTTAAATCAAACAGCTCCTTATCCTTTACCTATAATTGGTTGTAGTTTCCTTCAGATATTTGTTCTGTGACTGTGTTGTCAATCTCAACACCATTTGGTGTTATTACAAATATTCCTTTAGTTACTTTTTCTACTGTTCCATCTAGGGCATATACAGCTCCAGATACAAAGTCAAATATTCTTCTTCTCATATCTGCATCTACCATTTCTAGATTTAGAACCACTACTTTCTTGTTAATAATGTCATTTATTACACTAGGAGCGTCTTGTTCGTAATCAAGTGGTTCTTGAATACTGATTCTTAAAGATGATCTGCTAGTAAAATTATTGTCTGTCATACTTCCTGCTCTGTCTCCTCTCTTTGATGGTCTTTGGTAACGGTTACTTGTTGGCTCGTAATCATTTGATGAGTAGCTACTATCAAGGTAATCTGAAGAATAATTATATGAATCACTTGAAGATGATCCACTATATTCACTTTCATAGGTCTTTATATTACTATCAAAAGATGATTTATTATCATCTAGTAAGCTTGCGTAGCTTTCCCTATTTGTCAAATCTTCTTCTTCCTCTTCTTCGTAATAAGCTTGATCCTCATCGTAATCATCATAGTTATCGTCTATACCAATAAATTCTTTAAACTTGTCAAACATATAAATTCCTTTACTTTTTTACTTCTATATATTATTATAACTCAAATTATTCAAAATGAAACATAATTATATGAATTCACTTTTTAAATTTCTACCCATTAATTCACTAATTGATTCATCAGCTGATTTATTTTTGTAAAGAATTTCATAAATTTCTCTTGTTATTGGCAGCTCAATATTTTTTTCTCTTGCCAATTCATATATTGACCTAGTAGTAGGTATGCCTTCAACTACCATATTAATCTCATTATTAACTTCTTCTATGCTTAGGCCCTTACCTAATAGAATACCTGCCCTATTGTTTCTGGAATGCATACTTGTTGCTGTTACAATAAGATCTCCAATACCTGCAAGACCGTTTATAGTTTGTTGGTGAGCACCAAAAGATTCAGTAAACCTACTCATCTCATGGATTCCCCTAGTCATTATAGCAGCCTTTGTATTATCACCATAGCCAAGGCCAGAAACTATACCTATACCTAAGGCGAGTGTGTTTTTTATAGCTCCACCTAGTTCAACTCCTATTACATCTGTTGAGCTATATACTCTAAAGAAATCTGTATTGAAAATTTCTTGGATTTCTTTGGCTACTTTTTCATCTTCACAAGCACAAACTATAGCTGTTGGCATTTCTAATATTACTTCTTCAGCATGAGTTGGGCCACTTAGGACTGCATAGGTAATATTATTTCCCAGGATATCATAAAATATCTCAGATAGGCGAAAATGAGTCTTAAGCTCTAGTCCTTTGGATAAATTAATAAATACATTGTCTTCACTTACATATTGCTTTAGCTTTTCTAGAACACTTCTAGTACTTTGGGTAGGTATTGCATTAACAATAAATCTATTGGAAAATATATCTTCCAAATTATTTGTAGCTCTAATATTTTCTGCTAGTTTAAATTCACTTAAGTATTTTCTGTTTACATGATTTTGATTGATGCTTTCAACATCGTCCATGTTTCTAGCATATAGAAGGACATCATATTTTGTTGAGAGTACATGAGCTATAGCAGTTGCCCATGATCCTGCACCTAAGATTGAAATTTCCATAATCTACCTTATTTTTGATTCCTCTCTATTAATTATTCTTTTTATGTTTGACCTATGTTTATAAATAATTAATAAACATACCACAATTAAAGTCCAGAAAAGCTTACTTGGATAAAAGTTGATGTAGGCTAGCAACATAACGCTAATAGCACCAAGTATTGATCCAAGTGAAACCATCTTGCTTATTACAACAGTCAATATAAATACTACTAGACCAATTAGTAGAATCATAGGATTTACAAATAACATTGCACCTGCAGAAGTTGCAACACCTTTACCCGCTTTAAATTTCAGAAATATACTGTACATATGACCTATAACTACTAGAAGAAAACCAACACACATGCCATCATAACCGGCTAATTTTTCACCAATAAAGACAGCTAAATAACCCTTTAGCATATCAAGTATCAATGTAATTATTGCTGGTTTCTTGCCGTAGTTTCTTAATACATTTGTAGATCCTACATTACCTGAACCTAGGGTTCTAATGTCGGATTTGTGGAAATACTTACCTATTATATAGCCGTTTGGTATAGAACCTAAAAGATATGCTATTAAGCCAACTAGGAAAATCATTTGTCAGATCCTCTCTCTTTTAATATGAAGCTAAATGGTACTCCTGTCAGATTATAATTACTTCTTATTTGATTTTCTAAATATCTCATATAAGAAAAATGCATCAAGTCCCTATAGTTTATAGATAACATAAATTTAGGAGGTGCCACATCTACTTGAGACATATAAAATATTTTCAATCTCTTACCCTTATCTTGAGGTGGTTGGTTTAGCATTATTGCATCTTGTAAAATTGTATTTAAGACGCCTGTACTAATTCTAGTATTGTAGTTGTTGTCAACTACTTCAATCATATCCAATAAGTTGTCTATTCTTTGAATTTTGAGTACTGATACAAAGACTACTGGTGCATATGAAGCAAATGATAATGATTTTCTAATATCTGCTTCCATCTGCCTCATGGTATTAGTATCTTTATCTACTAAATCCCATTTATTAACTACAATTATCATAGCTTTTCTATTATTGTGAGCATATCCTGCTATTTTTGTATCTTGTTCTGTAACACCTACAGTTGCATCTATAAGAAATATACATATATCAGCGCTATCTACAGCATCAAATGTTCTTTGATTGGCATAAAACTCTATGTTTTCTCTAACTTTGCTTTTTTTTCTCAGACCTGCCGTATCGATTAATACATAGTTGTGATCATTGTAAGACCAATAGGAATCAACAGCATCTCTTGTAGTACCAGCTACATTAGTTACAATCATCCTGTCTTCATCAAGCAAAAGATTAACCAAGGAAGATTTGCCAGCATTTGGTTTTCCTATAATAGCTATCCTTGTTTCATCTTCTATTGCTTCAAAAGATGAAAAATCAATATGATCGACTATAAGATCTAGCAAATCACCAAGACCCTTTGATTGTTCCGCAGAAATGATAGCCAAATCGTCAAAACCAAATGTATAGAAATCATAAATGTCATCAGGAACTTTTTGACCATCTACTTTGTTTGCAACAATTATAATTGGTTTGTTGTATCTTCTAATAACATTAGCTATTTCTTTGTCATATGGACTTAGGCCAGATCTACCATCAACTACGAACAATATTAAATCAGTTTCTAATAGGGCTTTTTCAACTTGTGATTTAATCTCTTGATTCATCATTTCTTTATTTGAAATATCAAGACCACCAGTATCCACAAGAGTAAATTCGTTTCCTTGCCATTCGACCCTATCTACAATACGATCTCTAGTTACACCACTAATATCTTCAGTGATGGACTTTCTTTTGCCGACAAGTCTATTAAAAAGTGTACTTTTTCCTACATTAGTTCTTCCAACTAATGTTACTATTGGCATAGCCATAATTAACTCCTATAAACAGGAAATTGTGCTGTTAGATCGAGTACTTCTTTCCTTATATTTTCGATACTATCTTTTCTTTCAAGTGTTCTAGCGATTAAATCCACAATTTTCCTTGCTTGATCTTCTTTCATTCCTCTAGTAGTTATGGCAGCTGTACCTACTCTTAGTCCGCTTGTTACCATAGGTGAAAGCTTCTCATTTGGGATAGTATTTTTGTTTGTAGTAATACTAACTTGGTCAAGAAGGTTCTGAGCATCTTTCCCTGTAATGTTTTTATTAGTCAAATCTAAAAGCAATAAGTGGTTGTCAGTACCATCAGAAATCATTTTAAAATCATGGTTTCTAAAGGCTTCTTCCATAGCTTTTGCATTTCTCTTGATTTGCTTAGCATAATCTTTCCATGATGGATCTAAGTTTTGCTTAAATCCTAGAGCTTTTGCCAAGATTATATGTTCAAGAGGTCCTCCTTGAAGGCCTGGGAAGACAGCCTTATCAATTGCTTTGGCATATTCTTCTTTGCATAAGATAATTCCAGATCTTGGTCCTCTAAGTGTTTTGTGAGTAGTAGAAGTAACCACATCACAATATGGGATCGGATCCATATGCTCTCTGGCTACTACAAGGCCAGCTATATGAGCTACATCAGCCATTAATAAGGCACCAACCTCATCTGCTATCTCCCTAAACTTCTTAAAGTCAATTTCACGAGGATAAGCACTGGCTCCGCATACTATAAGTTTGGGCTTAACTTCTTTTGCTTTTTCTAAAACTTTATCGTAATCAATTCTTCCTGTTTGATGGTCTACTCCATAGTGATGAAAGTCGTATAATTTACCAGAAAAGTTGACGGCTGAACCATGAGTTAAGTGTCCACCTTCTGTCAAATCCATAGCCAAAACCTTATCTCCAGGATTTATAAGTGCAAAATATGCTGCAATATTAGCATTTGCACCAGAGTGAGCTTGTACATTGGCATGGTCTGCCCCAAATAATTCTTTAGCTCGATCTATAGCTAGTTGTTCGATAACATCGATATTTTCACAACCCCCATAGTATCTTTTATCTGGTAGACCTTCTGCATATTTGTTTGTAAGTACTGAGCCACAAGCCTCAAGAATTTCCTTGCTGACATAGTTTTCTGAGGCAATTAGTTCTATGTTTTCTTCTTGCCTTTGAACTTCCTTTGTCAGTGCTTGATAGGCCTTAGGGTCAAATTCTTTTATAAGTTTGTAGTCCATTATATTTTCCTCACCTTCATAACATTATCGTCTTTTATTTTTCTATCTATGCCTTTAACTATGAAAAATGATAATGCCATAAATATGACAATTGATAAAAGTGTCAATAAGTTTAAATCCAATCCTTTATCTTTCAACAATATATTTGGTAAAGTTGCTCCTAATATCATCAAAATAACTGGCAGAATATAAACATACATAGAATACTTCGTTATATCTGAAGACTTGCTTTCAAGAAGAATTCTATCTCCTTTTTTGATATCATCAGCAGAAAATATCTCTATTATAGTTTCAGACTTTTGCCCACATGAGCCTTTGGCAGCACATGCTCCGCAGGCTTCATTTCTAGCAATACTTACAGTAAGGTTACCATTGTTATTTTCAAGGACAGTGCCTTCTTTAATCATTGTCGCCATTAGATTCACCCCTTATAGAAATTTGTAATACATCTAAGGCTGCCTCATCAACTTTTGTTGGAGCTTCACTTAATGGACAAGATGCTGATTGAGTTTTTGGGAAAGCAATAACATCTTTGATATTATCGGTTTTTGCAAATAACATCAACAATCTATCAAGTCCATAAGCAAGACCTGCATGAGGAGGAGTACCGTATTTTAGAGCTTCAATAAAGAAACCAAATTTCTTTTTGATATCTTCATCCGTAAGTTTAAGAGCTTCAAATACTTCTTTTTGTAAATCAGAATTGTTAATTCTTACTGATCCTCCGCCCATCTCATCACCATTAATAACAATATCGTAAGCTTGTGTTCTTACCTTTTCTGGATGTGTTTTTAGTAGTGGTATATCTTCTTCGTTTGGCATAGTAAATGGATGGTGCTGAGCAACATACCTATCTTCTTCTTCACTGTATTCAAACATTGGGAAGTTTACTACCCAAGTTAAGGCATAATCTTTTTCATAAAGTTCATTGTCCTTAGCAACCTTATTTCTCAAAGCACCAAGACCTTCAAGAACTGTTTTATCTTTATCAGCTGCAATCAAAACTAAATCATTATCTTCCATCTCTAGTTTTTCTACCATTTTATTTAAGATATCGTCAGTTAAAAATTTAGAAATAGAGGAGTTAATTTCTTCTCCGTATTTGATATAAGAAAGACCACCTAAACCATAGTCTTTTACAAAGTCAGTAAGCTTATCTAGTTGTTTTCTAGAATATTTATCGGCAATATTTTTAAAGTTAATTGCTCTAACAGATTTTCCATCGCTTGTATTATTTGCAAATACTTTAAAGTCGCTATCTTTCCAAATTTCAGATATATCATTAATCTTATATCCAAATCTTAAATCTGGTTTGTCTGAACCATATGAATTCATAGCTTCACTATAGTCCATTCTAGGGATAGGAAGTTTTAAATCATAATCTGTGTATTTATCAAACAATTCCTTTAAGAGACCTTCATTTATTGCAATTACATCATCTTGGTTAGCAAATGATAGTTCCATATCTACTTGGGTAAATTCTGGTTGCCTGTTTGCCCTTAAGTCTTCGTCTCTGAAACATTTTACAACTTGAAAATACCTATCAAGAGAACCAATCATCAATATTTGTTTAAATAATTGTGGGGATTGTGGTAGTGCATAAAACTCACCTGGCTCTAGACGAGATGGAACTATATAGTCCCTTGCTCCTTCTGGAGTAGGTTTAGTTAAAAATGGAGTCTCAACTTCTGTAAAGTCGTTGTTATACATGTATTCTCTGATAGTTCTAATGATATCTGATCTTAATTTAAGATTTTTTTGAACAGAAGGTTTTCTCATATCCAAGTATCTGTATTTTAATCTCAGATTTTCTGCTACATCATCGTCATCTTTTATATATATTGGTGGTGTGTTTGCCTTATCCAAGATATTAATTTTACTTGCTACAATTTCTATATTGCCTGTTGGAATATCAGGGTTTTTGCTCTCACGTTCACGAACATTTCCCTTTACTTCTACGACATATTCACTACCTAGATGGCTGGCAATATCATGGTTTACTTCATCATCTTCTCTTACAACCACTTGGCTGATGCCTGTCTTATCTCTTAGGTCAAAAAATACAAGAGAACCTAGGTTTCTTTTTTTTGCGACCCATCCCATTAGAACAACTTCTTGGCCAATATTTTCTTCTCTTAATTGTCCACACATGTGGCTTCTTTTAAATTCCATTATTACTCCTTATATTAAAAACGGATTATTCGTAAATTCAAATTCTAGTGTAGTTTCGTTTCCATGTCCTGAATATACAATTGTATCTTTGTCTAAATTGCTATATTTATCTCTTATAGATTCTATAATAGTTTGATAATCTCCTCCTGGAAAATCGGTCCTACCTATGGACATATTAAATAAGGTATCTCCAGAAAAGAGAACATTGCCTAATTTATAGCTAGTTGAATCTAAAGAGTGGCCTGGTGTTTTTAAAACTTTTATTTCAAAGTCACTTATTATCTCACCATCTTCCAAATAATAATCTATTGGCACATGAAGATTTGGATAGTCAAAGCCGAGATTGTACATCTTGTCATTTGCAATCTCTTTAGCCTCACTAGCCGCATAGACTTTGGCATTATACCTATTCTTATAAAATTCTAAGCCCAAGACATGGTCAAAGTGGGTATGAGTTTGCAAAATGAAATCAATTTGAATGTTATTTTCTGATATATAATCACAAACATCCTTGCTTTGATCAACAGCATCTACTATAAATCCGTGACCATTTTCACTAACAACATATAAGTTAGTCATGACAGGTCCTAAGATAAACCTTCTAATCTCCATCTAAAATGTCCTCTCACTATCAAGTAGGATTGTTACAGGCCCATCGTTAATTAGAGAAACCTCCATATGCGCTTGGAACTTTCCTGTCTCTACCTTAAAACCATCAGCTATTAGCTCATCTCTAAGTAGCTCATAGTATTGATTAGCCTTGTCAGGTCCTGCAGATTGTGTAAAGCTAGGTCTGTTACCCTTTCTCACATCTCCATAAAGTGTAAATTGGGAAACCAGCAAAATTTCTCCACCAACATCTTTGATAGAAAGATTCATCTTACCTTCTTCATCTTCAAATACTCTTAAGTTTTCAATTTTTCTCTTAATATAGGCTAAATCTTCTTTAGTATCAGTATCTTTTACTGCTAGAAGTACTAAATATCCTTCTTTAATCTCTCCTATTAATTCATTATCCACTGTCACATTTGAATTTCTAACTTTTTGAATTACTGCTCTCATTAATTATTCACCCTGTATACGCTATATAAAGCCGAAATCGACTTTAGTTTACCCATTACATCATCAAGTTGGTCAATGCTATTTACTTCTACAGACAAGTCAATAACTCCTTCGTTATTGTCGTTTACTCTAGCATTCATGCCAACAATATTGACATTTAATGCTGACAAAATCTTACTTACATCAAAAATCACCGAAGGAGAATTATTTGATATAAGTTGGATTTTTACTGGGAACTTATCTGTTTCATCATTTTGCCAATACACATCAATCAATCTTTCTGGATGACGATTGTTTATGATATTTGGACAAGATTTTGTATGGACAGATATACCATTTCCCATAGTTATAAAACCAATGATTGGATCGCCTGGTACTGGAGTACAACATTTTGCAAACTTGACTTCAATATCATCTTCTAAGTCAGAAACTTTAACTTCACCTTTAAATGTTTTGCTAGGATTTGCCCCTTTGTTAATATTTAAGGATTCGTTTATATTAGTTTCTTTCTTTTCACTTTCTTTTTCTTTTTTAATAAGTTTTTGAATTACCTGTTCACTAGTAATTCTACCATAACCAACTGCTGCATACATTTCATCTTCACCAGGAAAACCTAATTCACTTGAGATTTCATCTATCCATTCATCTTTTAATAATGACTTATATCCAGTTCTATTCTTTTTGATATCTCTTATAATTTGGTTTTTGCCAGTTTCGATGTTTTCTTCTTTGTCATTTCTTTTGAAAAATTGTTTTATTTTGCTTTTGGCTTGGGAACTTTTAACAATATTTAGCCAGTCTCTACTTGGTCCAGCTGAGTTTTTAGATGTTAATATCTCAACAACATCACCGGTTTTAAGCTTATGAGCTACTGGTACAATGGAACCATTTACCTTGGCCCCTATACATTTATTCCCAACTTCTGTATGAACCTTATAGGCAAAATCTATGGTACAAGATCCTAATGGTAGGGAATATATTTCTCCAGCTGGTGAATAAACATAAATTTCCCTAGAGAAAAAGTCTGTTTTGAGGGTCTCCATAAATTGTTGGCTGTCTATATCTGCGGCGCCATCTCGTTGCCATTCCATGATTCTTCTTAGAAATTCCATGGCAGAGTCAAACTCAGTCTCTTTTTTGTTATTTTCCTTATATCTCCAGTGAGCAGCAACCCCGTATTCACATTCTTTGTGCATTTGGCGAGTTCTTATTTGTACTTCAAAAGGTTTAGAATCTTCTCCAAAAACAGTCGTATGCAAGGACCTATAACCATTTGGCTTTGGTTGACCAATATAATCCTTTATCCTATTAGGAATAGGTCTCCACAAGGAATGGACCTTACCTAAGACTTCATAACATTCAGCAATTGTATCAACTAAAACTCTTACTGCTGTTAAATCGTATATCTCCTCAAAAACTATGTTATTGCGTTTCATTTTTTTATAAATAGAGTAAAGAGATTTAGGTCTACCAGATATTTCATAATTAATTTTACTGTTTTTGAGACTATCAGTAAGAGTTACGACTATTTCATTTATGTAGGCTTCCCTCTCTCTTCTCTTACTTGCTACCATCTCTGCGAGTTCATAGTATTTCTCTGGTTCTTGGTATCTGAAGCATAAATCTTCTAATTCCCATTTGATAGAATAAATACCGAGCCTATGAGCAAGTGGAACATATATTTCAATGGTCTCTGTAGCAGTTTGTATTTGTTTTTCACGAGTCTTATATTCCAAAGTTCTCATATTGTGAAGTCTATCTGCTAGTTTTATAAGTACAACCCTAACATCATTACTCATGGCCATTACCATTTTTCTGATGTTTTCTGCTTGTTTTTCTTCTCTTGATGAGTAATTTAGGTTTTTAAGTTTGGTAACTCCTTCTACTAGAAAAGTAATTTCTTCTCCAAATTCGTCTTTCATCTGATCATAGGTAATTGGTGTGTCTTCCAAAACATCATGCATTAGCCCAGCACAGATAGTCTGATCATCAAGTTTCATGTTAGAAATAGTCTTAGCCACGGCAATCGGATGTATAAAATAATCCTCACCAGAGTTTCTCTTTTGTCCCCTATGATTTACTTCACCAAAATAATAAGCTTTTTTTATCAAAGCTATATCAGCATTGGGATTATTTTCTAATATTAATTTTTCAAAAATTTCATATTCTTTGTCAAAATCACTTGTCATATCAGCTCACCTAATATCAACTAGTTTAAGTTGAAGAGTTCTATTACCCCTAAATTCATTAATATCAGGGTAGTAAACTATATCAATCTTGTTGCCAGTAATATTTTTTCCAAATTTATCAACTAAGTAATTTGCTGTATCTATAGCATTAAACTTAATAGCATTTATTATAATATCATTTTTTCTTAAAGATAATTTCAAAGTATTTTTATTTTTACCAATCATGGCTATGCTTTCAATAATAACAGCTTTGTCGGCAAATATAGGTTTCTCAAAATCTTTGCCAAAGGGTTTCAAATTATTTAAAGATTCTGCAAATTCTAATGATAGCTTATCTATTGAAATAGCAGTATCAATATTAATAACTTTTTCCTTATCTTTTTTGGTCATTTTGGAATTTTCATTTAGAAATTTTCTAAAATCATCAATTCTAGAAACTTCAACCGACAGTCCACAAGCCATCTTGTGACCTCCAAAAGACTCTAAGTTATCCTTATACTTATAGCAAGCTTCGTGGATATCAAAGCTTTCAATTGATCTACCAGATCCTTTTGCAATATTTTCTTTAAGTGAATTTGTTAATACAATGGTAGGCCTATAATATTTTTCCTTAATCCTACCTGCAACTATTCCACATATGGATTCGTTAATGGTTGGTTCATAAACTACAATTACGTCATTATCCTGATAGTTATTTTTTTCTATAATCTCTATACATTTACCAAGACCTTCTTCAGTAAGCTTCTTTCTTTCGACATTTAAGGAAACAAGCTTTTTTGCAATTTCATATATACTGTCTATATCTTCTTCCATAAGTAATTCTATTGCAAGTTTAGCTGAAGCAAGTCTTCCTGTTGCATTCATAGTTGGCCCTATGATAAAGCCAAGGGTGTACTCATCAATTGGCTTATGCCAATTCATCTCGTCTAATATAGCCTTTATTCCAATTTTTTCGGTGTAATTTAATCTCTTCAGTCCTTCTATGACAAAAATACGATTTTCATCAGTCAGAGAAACAATATCGCAGACAGTTCCCATTGCAACATATTCTAGTAGGCTTGCCAAATATTCAAAGTCACCACCAATTTTTTGATACAAGGCCTGAATTAATTTAAAGCAAACACCAGCACCACACAAATCCTGAAAAGGATATGAGCTATCAATCCTTTTGGGATTAATTACTGCATCGGCCTCCGGAAGTTTCTGAGCTTGCCATTCCCCATCTGTAGATGTTTCTATCTCGTGGTGGTCAGTAACTATAACGTTAATGCCTGCTTTTTTAAGACTATCAACTTGATCAAAGCCAGTTATGCCATTATCACAAGTAATTATTAAAGAAACACCATCAGCTATAGCTTTTTCGACCATACCATCGCTCATACCGTATCCATCATCTACTCTATGGGGAATATCATAGGACAAGTTATCATAAAAATATAAAAATCCATCAAGTAGCGTCATCACTGATGCAATCCCATCTTGGTCGTAATCACCAAATATACGAATCTCTCCAGCATTTTTTATTGTTTCTATAATAAGCTCTACCGCCTTATCCATATCAGCCAATAAAAATGGGTCGTGCAATTTTTCCAAATTGGGATTTACAAACATTTCTACTGTTTCTTTGTTTGTTAAATCTCTATTAGCCAAAATTAAGGCTTGTAGTTTTGTTATGTCTTTGTTTTTTAAATTTTCTAAATAATTTGATTTTTTGTTATAAATAAACCAATTTGCCATTGCATCACCCTTCCGTACTATAAAAACTATACCTTTTTGCTTAGATATATAAAGAAATAAGGCCATAATGGCCTTAGTTTATAATATTTGATATTTCCTTTTTTAGAAGTCTTATATATGAATGATTGTCAGCTGTTCCTGTAATCAAAATCACATCTTCACCATCTATTTTAACAACTTCTCCAACTATACCTTTATCTGTAATTACTTTTGAACCTATTTCTAGATTATTTTCTATAAACTCTCTGTTTTTCTTTTCTTTAATTTCAGATTTTATACTTGTCTCATAAAATCCCAATGCAAGGATTACAAGTATTAAATATTCTAATCTCATAGGTATCCATATTTTTTGTAAAACTCTTCTTTGTATTCCAAGAACCTATCTTCCATTATTGCTTGTCTAATATTTTCACAAAGCTTTAATAAGAAATACAGGTTGTGATAGCTTAGTAGTCTTGCTCCCAGAATTTCATTTACGTTTACCAAATGTCTTAGATAAGCTCTACTGTAGTTTTTGCAAGTATAACAATCACATTCATGGTCAAGGGGAGTGAAGTCATCCTTGAAAGATGCATTCTTCACAACTAATCTACCTTCTGATGTTAAAGCTGTTCCGTGTCTTGCCATCCTTGTAGGAAGTACACAATCGGCCATATCAATACCTGCTTGGTAGGATTCAAACAGATAGTCAGGGGTCCCTACTCCCATGTTGTATCTAGGTTTTCTATCTGGTAAAAGAGGTGTTGTAAAGTTTAGGATGTCTATCATTTCTTCCTTTGTCTCACCTACTGATAGACCACCTATTGAAAATCCATCAAAATCCATAGCTGTGGTTTCAATTACAGATTTTTCTCTTAGATCCTTAAATAATCCACCTTGAACTATGCCAAAAAGCGATTGATCTTTGTGAGAATGTTCTTTATGATAATCTAAGCCTCTCTTGGCCCATCTTATGGTTCGTTCCATAGATTGCTTAACATAGTCATAGTCTGCCCTTGCATCTACACATTCATCAAAACTCATCATAATGTCAGAATGAATGTCATTTTGGATTTCTATAGATTTTTCCGGGGTAAAAAAGTGTTTGGAGCCATCAATATGACTTCTAAATTCCACTCCATTTTCATTTATCTTTCTCATTTCAGATAGTGAGAAAACTTGAAATCCCCCAGAATCTGTAAGTATTGGCCTATCCCAGTTCATAAACTTATGTAGGCCACCAGCTTGTCTCATAATTTCCATGCCAGGTTTTAGATAAAGGTGATAGGTGTTGCCAAGGATGATTTTTGCATCCATTTCCTTTAATTCTTCCACAGTCATAGTCTTTACTGTGCCAAGAGTTCCCACCGGCATAAAGATTGGAGTAGGTATATCTCCGTGTTCAGTGTGGATTACTCCTACTCTTGCATTAGTATATTTATCTTTTTTTATTAGTTCATATGTTAAAGCCATATTACTCCTTAGTGAATAAACATTGCATCGCCAAAGCTAAAGAACCTATATTTATTATCGACAGCGTATTTATAGGTATCTAAAATCATTTCTCTTGATGTAAATGCAGCTACTAGCATAACTAGAGTTGATTTTGGCAAGTGGAAATTAGTAATAAAGGCATCTACAACCTTATATTCAAAGCCTGGATAGATAAATATATCTGTCCAGCCAGAATCCTCAGTAATCTTACCACATTTTTTATAAACTGACTCTAAAGTTCTAATACTGGTTGTTCCAGTTGCTATAACCCTATGACCCGATTCACGTGCCTCATTTATAATATCAGCAGTTTCTTGAGACAAAGTATAAAACTCGCTGTGCATTTTGTGCTCGTTTACATCTTCTACACTTACTGGTCTAAAGGTTCCAAGTCCTACATTTAATGTTAAGTATGCAAGCTTGATGCCTTTTTCTTCAATCTGATTTAATAAACCTTTTGTAAAGTGAAGACCAGCAGTTGGTGCTGCAACAGATCCTGGATTTTTTGAATATACTGTTTGATACTCCTCAGCTTCTTTTAGCTCTTCTTTTATATATGGAGGTAAAGGAACATTTCCAAGTTTATCCAGGATTTCATTAAAAATTCCTTCATAAGAGAACTCGATAATCCTATTGCCATCTTCTTTTATGTCCTTGACCTGACCAGACAAATCCTCTGAAAATATAATTTTTGTACCAATCTTCATTTTTTTTCCAGGGCGAACTAAACATTCCCAGGTTTTTCCTTCAGTATTATGAAGCAAAAAAACCTCTATGGATTCTTCTTTGTCCTCTCTATGACCAAAAAGCCTAGCAGGAATGACCCTAGTATCATTCATTACTAGAACGTCTCCTGGATTTAAATAATCAATTATATCATAGAAGTAATTATCACTAACTTCACCAGTTTCTCTATCCAACACGAGAAGCCTTGCGTGGTCTCTTTTTTCTGCTGGGTGTTGGGCTATTAGTTCTTCTGGTAAGTAGTAATCAAAATCGTCTGTTTTCATTTATTCCTCGTATCTTAGTCCATAATGTTCATAAGCTTTTCTAGTTAAGACTCTTCCTCTTGGGGTCCTAGTTAAAAATCCTATTTGAAGCAAATATGGTTCGTAAACATCTTCTATAGTAACATTTTCTATGCCTGTTGAGGCTGCAATTGTATCTATACCAACAGGGCCTCCGCTAAAACTACTATACATGGTAAGTACTATCTTCTTATCCATAGGATCTAATCCCATTTCGTCAATTTCTAATAGCTTAAGGCCCTCCATGCTAGTTTCGTGGTCAATTATGTGATCTTTTTTTACAATAGCGTAGTCTCTTACTCTTTTTAATAATCTATTGGCAATTCTTGGTGTTCCTCTAGATCTTTTTGCAATCTCAAAGGCTCCCTTATCATCTATTTCTATATCCAAAATATTTGCCGATCTTTTAATAATTGTCGTAAGATCTTCAGCTGTGTAAAGATTTAACGAAAGCATTACTCCAAATCTATCTCTAAGAGGTGCGGAAAGCATACCAGATCTAGTAGTTGCTCCTATTAGTGTAAATTTTTCTAGGTCGATTCTTATAGATTGGGCGTTTGGTCCCTTTCCTACAATAATATCTAGTACAAAATCTTCCATGGCAGAATATAAAATTTCTTCAACAGACCTATTAATTCTGTGAATTTCATCTATGAATAAGACATCACCATAGGATAGGTTGGTAAGTATACTTGCAAGATCAGATGGTCTTTCTATAGCAGGCCCACTTGTCACCCTTATATTTACGCCTAGTTCATTGGCGATAATGGTGGAAAGAGTAGTTTTCCCCAAACCTGGTGGTCCTTGCAAAAGAACGTGGTCAAGTGGTTCCTTCCTTGATAAGGACGATTCTATGAAAATTTCTAGTTTTTCCTTAACTTTATCTTGACCTATGTACTCACTTAGCCATTTCGGTCTGATAGAGTTTTCGTTAGTTAAATCTTCTTTTAGCTCGTTTGATCCAACTATTCTTTCGTTTTCATCGTACATTTGCTTCCCCTATATAAGTCTTTTTAGACTTTCTTTTACAAGTTCTTCCAATGATAAATCCATATCTTTAAGTTCTAACAAGACATTATTGATGTCATTTTGTGCATAGCCTAAGTTTACTAAAGCTTCTTTAGCTACATCAAAGTCTTCATTATTGTAAGTTATAACTTTTGATGGGCTTGTATTATCTTCAATAGGCATCTTTTTAACCTTATCCATAAGCTCTAGGATTATCCTACTTGCTGTTTTCTTACCAATACCTTTAGCTATTGTAAGCTTATCTATGTCACTATTTATAATGGCTAGTTTAATGTCGTTAACCCCCATAGATGAGAGGATGCCAATAGCATTTTTAGGTCCTATAGAAGAAACTGATGTTAATAGTAGAAACATTTCAAGCTCTTCCTTGGAATAAAACCCATACAAACTCATATCATCTTCTCTTACTTGTAAAGATGTGTATATCTTATACTCATTATTTAATTCTAGAAGTGCAAGTGTTGATAAGGAGGATTTGATAAGATAACCCATTTGATTATTTTCTAATACAAAATCTTCTTCGCTTATACTTCTCACATCTCCAATTATATATGCTATCATCAGTTCATCCTAAAGTTTTCTTTAAATCTCTGGCTTAAAGCATGACAAAGAGCAACAGATAGAGCATCTGCTGCATCGTCTGGCTTTGGTATTTCTTTTAAATTTAATAGAGTAGTTACTGTCTTTTGCATTTGAGTCTTGCTAGCTCTTCCATAGCCTGTAATGGCTTGTTTGATTTGCAGTGGTGTGTACTCAAAAATAGGAAGATTATTTTCTTGGGCACATAGTATTTGTATACCTCTTGCATGGCCAACTGTTATGGCTGTCTTTACATTTTGGTTGAAGAATAATTCTTCAATAGCAAACTCATCTGGCTTATGCTCTAATATAATTTGATTTAAATTGTTATACAAAATACTAAGCCTTTCTGGAGTTTTTGTTTTGCTAGATGTTGTAACTACACCATTTTCTATTACTTTAACCTTATTTCCATCAAATTCAACCACGCCATAACCCATGATTGCAATTCCTGGATCTATACCTAATATTTTCATAATTCTAATAAGTAAAAAAGAGCTTATATAAGCTCTATTGATATCTTTCTAATACTTCTCTTATAAGTCCTCTAAAATAATATTCTGCATAAACATCTACTATTGATTTATACAAATATGATAGAGACTTATCGTAAATCTTTCTCGTCTGATTTAAGGTAATGTCTTCAGTATATATAAAATTACTTGTATCAAACCTTAACTGCTTGTGAGTGCTTTGGTCAATATTTAATATACTGGACCTTATTTTTAAATCGCAAAACTTTCCCATATTAGCCTTTAGATTTGAAACTAATCTTTTGTCAGTGTAGATATTGTCCTTAAATTTTTCTCCTATTTCCCTAACTTTTGGATCATTTTTGCTAGAATAGTAGGAAAAATTACGCATCATATAGGATACACCAAAACAATCGATAAGCTCATATTCCAAATTATCCACCATCTTTTTATCTCTAAATGCCCTGTATTGAGCTTTGATAGATAGAAGATATTCATATCTATTAATATCAGCAGTGATAGAAGCTTCAAGATAATCTATGATTTGATCGATGTTGGATAGATCCCAAAAATATTTTTTAAGATTCTTCAGTACATAGTCTTTAACATAGTAATCATTTTTGGAAAATTTTACGAAATTTTTATCATATAATAAAGACATAAGAGTGTTCAATGAATATATATCTTCATTTATCAAAAAATTGTATTCAAGTTTTTCAATTATAGGATATTGCTCACTAAACTGTGCCTTCATCATTTTTTTACCTCGTTATATTATTTTATCATAGATTAGCTTATATTTATTTAGATATATTTACGACCAAAATAAATAAAGCTAAATTATTAGTAATAATATACGTTTAAATCTAATTTTTGCATATAATACTAATGATTTAGCCTATAAGATTTTTAAAATAAAATTTTATTCATTATAAAATTTAAAATTTTTTGAAAATCACATTCAAATCAGAAAGATTAAAACTATAGTTAACATCTTTCCTTTCTATATCTATGACTGTCTTGGATCTTAAATCGTCGTCCATATATAATTTGTCAATAAGTTCATAAGATGGATTTATGGCGTGCGGATTTCCAACTAATTGAAACATTGTAATATCACCATTTGTATCACCGTAAGCATAAGAACTATCCAAGTCCAAGTTGTATCTTTTGGTCAGATCCATCACAGCACCAAGCTTGCTTCTTCCATCCCACATTGGACTAACCTTCCCTGTAAACCTATTTTCGCAATCAAATTCGTATTTGGTCGCTATAGATTCATCAGCTCCGTATATATGAGCAAACTGGTTTACAAGAAATTCTGGTGATCCAGATATAAAAAAGATCTTATATCCATTATTTTTGTGAAAGTCTACTGCCTTTCTTGTTGTCATATATACTTTGTTTTTATTTTTTTCTATAACTATGTCAGAATATCTGTTGATGATATCTTTGTCTATGCCAATTAATTTTTGTTGGTATACTAAGCTTGCCTTATCTAGGTAATCCTCATAAGCTCCTAGTCTATTTTGATATTTTTCAAAAAGTGGGCCTATCTCTTGGCTCCAAGCAGATTCAGTAATAATACCATCAGATGTTAATAACAAAAAATGCTCTATCAACAGACTATTTCTGAATAAAGTCCCATCAATATCAAAAAATGCAGCTTTATCTCTTTTCACAATAGCTCCTCTTATTTATCTTTAGCCTCAAAAGTTTGTTTTTTACTTTTTGAGGAATTATCTATTTTTTTAGCTTTTACATTATTTTTTGTATGTATCTTTTTTGTAACATATTTGCTAGCTTGTTCTTTGCCTTTAACTTTTGGTCTCTTTTTCTTAGCAACTCTAGTTTTGTTAGTTTTATTAGTCCTAATTGGCTTATCTTCTTTGGATGATTTTTTATCTTTTTGATTTGATATTTCCATTTCAGATGTTTGTCTTCTAATAGATACAATCAAATCAATTATAAAACATGTAAAAAGTCCTACTATGGCTGCTGTTCCCAAAAATACAGCTATCCACGATAAATCTAAGCCTCTAGCAGATGTAAATTGTCTAAAACCACTAAGAAGTATGATCAAAGAAGCTACCCCTAAGAATAGGGATGGTATATATTTGATAATTTTTTTCTTATTTAGAAAATGTATAAGGATTGTAATTATTATATTCATCGCTACTATTATTGGTAAAATATTTAGTTTTGATGAGTGTTGACTTATTAAATTGATTATGCCTGACATCGAATCTCCTTTATACACTTATTCTTTTTATATCTATATTGTCATCTACTATGTTCATTATCAAGAAACCTGGATTATTATCTCTAGGCAAAAATATTGTTCCTGGATTTAGTATTAGTATATGATCTATATACTTATTAACATATACATGGGTATGGCCATGGATTATAATGTTACACTTATTTTCTTTTGCTTTTTCTATAAGCTTATCATAAGTATAATCAACACTATACTTGTGACCATGACTTAAAAAAATCCTCTGATTTTCTATATCAATTATTTTATCATAAGATTCATTTGAGAAGAAATCATTATTTCCTTTTACTACAAAATAGGATATGTCGGTTTCAATGTGGATATTTTCGACATCTTCTACACCATCTCCAGCGTGTATCAAAAGATCAATATCTTCATTTTCCAAAATATAATCGCTAATTAGACCATAATTTCCGTGGGTATCTGACGTAACTAATACTTTCATATGTGCTCTTTATAAAATTTAACAAAGTTTTCAATAGCTTTTGATCTATGAGATATTTTGTTAATCTCTTTTTCTGTCATCTGGCCTAAAGTTCGGTCTGACCCCTTTGGTAAAAATATCTGATCGTAGCCAAATTCATATTGACCAATTTCCTCTTTAGTAATTGTGCCTAAAAGCACTCCCTCAAAGTAATAATCTTTACCATTTTCATCAATATAACAAACAATGGTCTTAAAATATGCATCTCTATTGTCTTTATCTTTGAGTTCTGAAAGTAGTTTATCCCTATTATCCTTATAGGTCGCATCTTCTCCTGCATACCTATGAGCATATATGCCAGGTCTATTATCCAAGGCCTCTACAAATAGTCCTGTATCATCAGATATAGTTGGGACCTTTGTTAGATCAAAGTAGGTTTTTGCTTTTTTATAAGCATTTTCTTTTAGACTTTTCCCATCTTCCACTACATCTATATCTTCTAAATCAAAGTCCTTTGGTGACTTTAAATTTTCAATCATAAGTTCTACTTGTTTTAATTTATCTATGTTTCCCGTTGCGAATAATAGGGTCATATTTGCTCCTTTTATAATAACATTTTAGCTTATCTCTTTCAATAAATCTAATTACTTTCTATAATTTTATTGTTGTTTACAAATGCCTGGTTTAAAGTATCGGCATTTTGTCCACTTTGCTGATCTATTGAAATAAATGCGGTTGAATTTGGTGTTGGTATAGAGAAAAGCGGTTCCTTTTCTATATTTCCATTATCAATATCATGGATTAATATCTCATCTGCACTTTGAATTACTATATAATTACCATTGTTTAATATGTGATAATCTATAAATTGATTATTTATATTTCTCACTTGGTCTCTGGTAATATTAGAATTGCTTTGTGTATCTTCTTCTACATAATTTCTCATTGGAATCTGAGTAGCTGCTTTGAGCAAGTTATTTTCAGTATATATAGATGTTTGGCTAACCCAAGATCCCGAATCTCTTACCAAGCCAAAGTTTGTGCTATCAATTTTAATATCAGATGGCTCTATCTTAGAGTCCAGGTTAGTAGCTTCGTTTACTACCATATACTCAAATTGTTCATAGGCATCCTTATCACCAGTAAACTCATCTATAGTTATAAGTCTATTATCCTCCAATTCATTTGTAGCAACAAAACCATATTTGTTGATGGTGTTGTCAAACAATTGTCTTTGATAAGAGAATGATATATAGTTTTTGTCTACAAAAGTTAACCTTATGTTCATATCAAAGTCTTTAAAAGAATATCTATCAATATTAGCCTGATCATCCATCTTTTCTTCTAATCTTACTGGAAAGGCTTCTATATTATCATATAGGCCACTTAGAGTACTTTTCTTGCTTCTAACTTTCCAAAACTCATCTTGACCACGCAAAAATATGTCATTAGCTTTAAGATATTTGATGTTTTTATCTTTTGGTATTTTAATAAGATAAGTATAGTAGTTGTACTCCACTTGATTGTTTGATAGGTCTGTTCTCTCCCTTACTCCAAGGAGTAAAGAGGTATCCTCCATGGTAGATGAATCGTGACTTTCATGGTCTCTATCATCTTTGGCAATTTCTTCGTAAGAATTTATTATATCTGCGTCGACATCATCAGCAACCTTAGATAGGTAAACTAAATTATTATCAGCTATATAAAATATTTCTTCATCGCTTCTTTTAACAAAATCTCTTGAAAAGAATTGCCCCTCTGATGCATTGACCACTACGACATTTTCATTTATATCAATATTGTCAAATGAATACCCTCTATTTTCCAAGTACTTATTGAGATTTACATATTTTGAGCTAAAAGATGGTGGATAAGCATATTCATTGTTTATAGCAACAAGGTCTTTGTTGATATAAAGCCTATCTCCAATTTCTGGAGGCTTAGTATTACTTACACCAGTAATCTCTTCGACTTTGGTAACTTGCCATGTTCCTTCTAGAATTGGCGATGTAAGTTCAGGTGTTACTATCAAATCATTTAGCTCTTCTGGCGAATTCTTATTGCAGGCTGATAAAATTATTCCAATAACAAATAAACAAAAAATTCTAATTGTCTTTTTCATCATTTAACCTCGGAATTTCTACAATAACTGAAGTGCCAGATCCATACTTACTTTTTATAATCATATTACCATCATGAGCCTTGATAATCTCTTCACAAATGGAAAGACCAAGACCCGTTTGAGATTTGGAAGAAGATCCTTTGTAGAACTTACTAGCAACATATGCTATTTCGTCTTCTTTTATTCCTTCACCGTCATCAGTAATGCTAATAGATATTTTGTCTTGATTAACTTCAATTAATATATCAATGTTGCCATCCTTGTTGGTAAATTTGATGGCATTGTCGATTATATTTATAAAGACTTCTTTCATTCTATTTTTATCTGCATATACCATAAGTGTCTTATAAACAGTAGTGAAGGTAAAATTTATATCCTCATTATTGGCCCTAGGACTTAGCTGGGTGTGTACTTCTTTGACAAGTTCTACTATATCTATATTTTTCTTATCATACTTAAATTTACTTGATTGAAGTCTTGAGAAGTCTAGCAAATCTTCCACCATCATAGAAAGTCTATCGCCTTCACTTTCGATTATGCTTAGCCCTTGGTTGAGCATATCACTATCGTTTTGAATTTCTTTTGATTGGAGAGTGATAGCCCATCCCTTAATGGATGTAAGTGGAGTTCTAAGTTCATGAGATACTGAAGATATAAATTCATTTTTCATATCTTCTCTTCTAACTATATTTTCGCTCATAAAATTGAGGGTTCGGCCTAGTTTCGAAAGCTCATCTTTACCAGTAACTTCTGCCTTGGCATCAAAATCACCCTGGGCTAACTTTTCTGATACATCAATTAACTTTAATATAGGTTCAACCAACTTTTTAGAAGCAACAAGTGATAGGAAATAAGCTCCTATTAATACAAAAATTCCAAATAAAAAATAAAAAAACATATCAGCTTTAACTCTTTGCTTTACCTTGTTTAACGATGAAGTTAGTCTTAGAATTCCAGCTTGTTGATCATTTACCATTAAAGGATAGCTAATAGATAGCACTTCTTCTTTCGTTTTCTCATTGTAGGATTTGTAAATACCCTGTTTACCTTCTTTTGAGGAAAGGACATCAGCTTTCATCAACTGAGATCCTACTTCATCAGATGCTTGCGAATCAAACAACACGATGCCAGAATTGTCTAGTATTTGGACCTGACTTACATTTCCTCTATAAAAGGCATTTTTATCACCAATTATAATATCCGACAAATCATACTTATTTGTATAATTGTCAAATATAAGCTGATTAATCTTAGCTTGGTTAAGCATAGAACCAACCAGGTTTTGCTTGTAGTAATTTTGGATACTATTGTAGGCAAATATTTCAAAACCAATGACAACAGTAATTACAAAAAACATTATAAATCTAATAATTGTTGACCTGTATGAATTATTAATATTTATATTATAATTATTTTTTATTTCCATCTATAACCTGTTCCCCAGACAGTTTCTATATATTGAGGTTTTGCTGGGTCTTCTTCTATTTTTGATCTTATTCTTCTTATGTTTACATCAACTATTTTTGTATCATTGCTATAATTCTCACCCCAAGTTTGAGCCATAATCTCATCACGAGTCATAGCTTTTCCTTTGGATTCTATAAAGTTTTTAAGAATTGTAAACTCTGTTGGAGTGACATCTACTTCTTTGTCATTCTTATAGAAAGTTTTTGCATATATGTCTAGAGTAAAAGGCCCATCAGAAATAGAGTTTCTTTCTTTTTTATCCTCGACTGCTTCTGTTAAGTTGACCCTTCTCATCAATGATCTGACTCTTAGTATTAACTCTTGTGGGTTGAAAGGTTTTATTATATAATCATCAGCCCCTCTTTCTAGGCCCAAAATCTTATCAATATCTTGGCTTTTGGCAGAAACCATAATAATGCCAACCTTTGGAGATTTTTCCCTTATAGCCTGGCAAACTTCATAACCAGATATACCTGGCAGCATAACATCTAGTATGGCTACAGCTGGATTTTCCTCTTCAAAAACCTTTATGGCTTCTTCTCCTGTAGCTGCCTCACAAGTTTGATATCCTTGGTACTCCAAATTTATTTTCATAAATTGTCTTATTGAACTTTCATCATCAAGGATTAAAACCTTATTATTTTCCATTGCTCATCCTTTCAAAGGCAATTTTCCCTGCACCTATTACTCCTGAATCATTCAAGAACTTAGCTGGTATAACACTTATATTTAGGGTGTTGTTACAATAATCATTGAATTTTTCAATCATTCCATCCCACCAAATTTCTTTGGAATTGATAACTCCACCACCTATTACAATGACTTCTGGATCAAAGATATTTCTTAGACTTGTCAAGTAATAAGCTAAGTTGCTTTGATAGGTTTCAAGAACTTCCATAGCCTTTGGATCTTCATCAACTCTAGATAGAATTTCTTCACCAGTCAAATCTTCTCCAGTAAGTTTTTTGTAAGTTTTTCCTAGGGCTGTTCCTGCACAGTATGCTTCTGCACATCCATGTTGGCCACATGTACAATAATCTCCACCTGGGTATAAGATCATGTGTCCAAGCTCAGCACCTTGGAAATGAGACCCTGCCAATAACCCTCCCTTTTCGTTATATACTGCCCCACCTAAGCCAGTACCAAGAGTAATCATTACTATATCTTTGGCATTTTGAGCTGCTCCAATCCATTTTTCAGCAACTAGGGCAATGTTTGCATCATTTTCTACGAATACAGGCACATCGACAAATGTTTCTACAGCTTCTTTTAAGTTAAGTCCAGTCCAGCCATCTATGTTCCCAGCAAAGGTTACAACTCCATTTTCTGAATCTATAAAGCCAGGGGTTCCAATACCAATAGCTTTTGCTTCTTTAAAATCAAGACCATATATAGCCTTTCTAATATTTGATAAAACAACATCTCTTCCTTTTTTAGCTTCAGTTTCTATGCTATTTCTCTCAACGATATTGCCGTCTTGGTCAATAAGACATGCATTAATTTTTGTACCACCTAAGTCTATTCCTATTACTTTGTCCATTAAATTCTCCTATATTTTAAATAGTGCATTCTTTAATTTTTCTATATCATCGATTTTCTTTGACTTAAAGACTTTATCTTTTAGATAATTTATCTTATCAATATCATCAAATTTTATTTTGTAGGCTAGTAAAACTTGATTATTTATACCAAATCTTTTACTTACAAAATCGTTGGTCTGTTTATCGCCATACTTTCTATCTCCTATGATAGGAGTACCATTTTTCTTTAGAGAATATCTGATCTGATGGGTTTTGCCTGTTATAAGCTCACACTCCAGTAAAGTATATTTATGATTTGTTTCTAAGGGTCTAAAATTTGTTATTATCCTAGATCCATCTCTGGATGATTTAATCTTATTTTTATTTTCATTTTTTGATATTCTAGTATCTATAGTAAAAGCTTCTTTGATTTCACCATTTACTAGGGTTAGATAGTATTTAGAAATCTTATTTTCTCTAATAACTTTATTTAGGCTTCTCAAGGCATCAGCATTTTTTGCACCGATGATAAGCCCTGCTGTATTTCTATCAAGCCTATTTACTACAGCTGGATTAAAGGTTCTATCAGACTTATCTACTTGATTTGTCTTATACAAATATGATAACATATAATCCACCAAATTATGACCATAATCTTGTTTTTTTGAGCTGTGAGTCAAAAGACCAGACTCTTTATCCATAATTATAATGTTTTTATCTTCATACACTATATCTAAATTAAAATCACTAGCCTTAAAATCAGTTTTTGTAAGCCATCTATCATAATTTTCATCAGATATATACATCTTTATCTTGTCGTTTTCATATACATAGTCATCTGCTTTGGCTCTCTTATCATTAATTTTAAAATTCTTTTTTCTGATATTTTTCTGTATAACAGATAAGGGTGCATTTTCAAAATATTTTCTTAGAAAACGATCAAATCTTTGGTTTCCTTGGTTTTTGTTTAACGTTATTTCAATCATACTAGTAAGATTTATTTACATAAGAATCAATAAGTGATGGTCTCAAACTTTCATCAAATACATGATTATCTCTAAGTTTTTTGAGTAAAACTTTGGATTTGGAATGTAGTATTACCTTGTCTATAGACTTTATATTAATCTCAAAAATTACACCTCTTAATCTCCTAGATTTTAGGTCAATAAAATAGCTTTCAACATCCTCATAATTAATCATTTCTAATAATCTCATGCTAGCTATATCTTTGAGATAATAATAATTTTCTCTTTGATTTATTAACCTAATATAATTCTTTTTCTTTTTCTCATTGTGACTAATCTTATTAGCCTCTATATTTACTTTTTTTGCCAAAAGATTGTAGTATTGATAATTGTATAAGGCTTGGCTTATGTTATTAATTGTGGAAAAAGGTTTCAAATCTAGTTTATTTATGTAATTTAAGTTTGTATCTAAGAAAGATTGTTTATCAAGTTTTGATTCTTCCAATAAATCTATGCTTTCCTTTCTAAATGTCTCAAATGACTTTAGCTTTTCCTTTTCATTCATCATAATAAAAAACCGCCTCATTAGAGACGGTCATTTGCCAAAATTATTGATTAAGTTCAATTATTGTAGCTTTATCTGACTCAGGAATATCTTCTTTTGACCAGTCTAGACTAAGGTAGATATCTGCTTTTGCATATTCTGATAGTTCACTTAAACTGTCTGTAAGTTTCTCAAGTTTTTCTTTATCAAAATCTATAATATCGTAAATTCCATCTACATATACTTTCCCAATATCATAGTCACGAGCCAAGATTCCTGCAATGAATCCTTTTAGTGCACAGTGGCAGTTTATATTGTAACTTTTTGCATTGATGAGTCTAACCTTGTGATCAGATATTCTAGTTCTATCCTTATCAGTTGTGATGAAAACTATATTATTAATGTTGTTTTCTTTTTCTTTGTTAGCCTCATCAACTAGATATTGTGTCTTTCCTGTTCCTTCTTCTCCAATTACGTAATAAAGCATTTAAATATCCCCCTTAATTTTATAAAATACTACTTTTTGAGACTTATCCCCTTGGACAAATCCATTTCTATTCATTTTTTCTATTATCTCATCTCTAATTAACCACCAAGATGTATCCCAATTGCAAAAGGCTGTTTCTTCCTTAGGAGCTCTTCCTACAAGCCTTTGAACAGCAACATCAGGCTCTATGATTCTTAGAAACTCGACAACATTTTCTATATACTCTTCCTTGCTTGGCATTATAAATTCGTTATTTTGGTACATTTGGTATAATTTTGTACCCTTAATAACAAATAGTGAATGTATTTTTATTTCCTTAACATTGAGAGCGTTGATTATCAAAGCTGTTTGTCTGACATCTCTTATATCATCCCATGGTAGAGATAAGATAACATGAGTGCAAATACGAAAACCGTATTTATTAATCAAATTACAAGCTTCGATGAATTCAGCTAAAGTTTCTCCCCTATTTAGTATATCTAGGGTCTTATAATTTGCAGTCTGTAAGCCTAGCTCAAAAGTTATATCCTTACCATACTCATCACTCCATTTTTTAAGAAAAATGAGCTTATCTTCGCTCACACAATCAGACCTAGTTGATATGGATACACCAACTATGTAGTCTTTCTCGCAAGCTCTGATTATTTCCTTAAATTCTTCTAAAGTCATATAAGTATTGGTAAAGTTTTGAAAATAAGCAATAAATTTATTTGCCTTGTATCTTCTGCCAATATAATCTTTATTTTGGCTTAGCTGGGCATCTACACTTAAGTATGATGGCAAATTTTCAAAAGAGCCACCCGTATCACCGCAAAATATACATCCACCATAACATTTGGCTCCGTCTCTATTTGGACAGGTCAATGATAGCTTTACAGGAAGTTTATAGACCTTTTCACCATAGGTATCTTTGTAGTACTGGCTGATAGAATAATATGGATTATTCATCAATATCTTCTACATCTTCCTCTTCTAAATCTTCTATATCATCTTCAACTTCTAAATCTGAATTATAGTCTTCTACTACTTGATCTATAGCTTCATCATCCCAATAGTGGGTGAATAAATGGAAAACTTCTTCTAATTCTTCTTCATCATCTATTAATCTAAGGTCAATCTCATCTTCTTCGAAAGAATCCTCATAGTAGAATAAATAAATTTCATAACTTTCACTAGAGATTAAGGCTACATAATCTGTGCCATCAACTGAAAATATGTCCAATAGATAGCATTCATCGCTAGCATCACCTAAATCGATTTCAATTATAGCCTTGCCTTCGTTTTTTAAAAACTCTACTTCATGACCGTGCAATTCTAATTTTTCTGTCATAAGCTACTCCTTATAGTTTTGCTAAATGGGTTAGAGCAGTATCCACTAGTTTTATTATATCTGCTATATCTTCTAGTGGAGAAAAATAATTGCCACTCTCCCCTTGTTTATATTCTACCCCTAATGAAATCAAGTTAACATCTAAATTGTTAAAAATTATACTTGAATCTAGTGAATATTGTGTTTTTACCACATCAAATTCTTCTCCAGTTAAATCATTAAAAGCTTGTTTGAAAACTTCCGTTAAGTTATCTTTACTGTTTTTCCACCTTGGTATTATTAAACCACTTTTTATATTAGCTGAACTAATCTTTGCAGCCATTTTGGTTGTTTTGAGCATTTCTTTCATTGATTCACTAGTTAAAGACCTATAAACTATGATGAAATTGAAAAATTCTTCACTAGTTCTAGATATAGATAAATTGATAGATGATATAAGTTCATTGTTCAAATTATCAACAGCATATGCGCCAGATGGAACAAGTTCTACAAAGGAAGCCAAGTGTTCAAATGATACTTGGGTAATTGGGTTAAATTCACTTAAATTGATTTCTTCCAAAGTAAAATCCATATTAGGTTCATGCTTTAAATTCTTTTCCATATATTCATTTTTAACTAAATCAAAAATATCTTCTAGGTCACTAACATAGTCAGATTTGATTACAAAATCTATATGCCCAAAATTAGGTATCCTGTCGTACCTATCGCCTGCTTGAAGATTTATGATATCAAGATCTACTTTGGCTTTCATTTTTCTAATAAAGGTGACCAGGGATTTTATAGAATTAATCCTAACCTTATCAAGGTCAGATCCACTATGACCACCTATTAGATTAGATAAACTAATTCTAAAAATCTTATAGTCATAGTCTGGATAAAACCTTTCTACTGGAATATTTATTTTCGACAAAATCAAAGCAGAAAATTCATTTGCTAAACATCTTGATTGTCTAAGATTAAGATTTATAATATTCTTACTTCTCAAGTGAAAATACAAAGCCTTGTAGTCTCTATTCTCATTTTGAATATTATTGTTAGTAATCAAAACATCAAAATTATTAGAAGATTTTTGTAAAAGCTCATTAATAGCTAACAAGGAATTAATATAGTTTAAATCATTGTTAGAATACAGATAAAGACCATCTTCACTCAGTGATATTTGAGAATCTTTTATTTTTGAATCTATATTTAAGTGCAATACAGCTTTGGGATTATCACCTTTTTTGATATAGATGGAATCATCAAAGTATGAAAGGTCATATTTTGATGAATGAGTTATAAATTCATCAATATATGACTTTTCATTGGTTAAAGCATCTATCGATTCAAATTGTCTTAAATTTTCTTGAAGATTACTTATTGTATTTTCATAATCCATAACTTCTGCCTAATAGTATTTTTTGACCTCAGACTTCTTATAAAGTTCATTTACTAGTTCTAAATATTTTTCCTGTCTTTTGATCATTTCATAGGTTGATCTAATATTATCTTTAATGTCCTCAAAGTTTTGTTCATTTACTTTTTTATCATCAAGTTTTATAAGATGGTAGCCAAATTGAGATTTGACTGGTTCTGATACTTCTCCTATAGATAGCTTATCGAGTCCCTCTTGGAATTCAGCAACCATAACTCCTTTTGGAAATGTTCCTAAGGATCCTCCATTATCCTTTGAAGGGTCTATGGAATATTTTTTAGCAGCTTCAGCAAAGTCTAGGCCATTTTTTATCTCTTCAAGTATTTTATTAGCTTCGTTTTCGTCTTCTAGTAAAATATGAGAAGCTGTATAAGTTGTTGGACTAAATAGTGTATCTTTATTCTTATTATAATAATCCAAAACTTCATCATCATTTATAGTTACTTCGTTAAAAATTTTATGCATGGCATAGTTTTTTAGCATATCGTTTTTGACTTCTTCGAGTCTTTCTATAAATTCTTCTTCTTGATCGAATTTATTTTCTTTGGCATCCTGAAGGATAAGTTCTTGATTAACAAGTTCATCAGTTAATATATCAAATCCTTCTTTAGAATTAAATCTCTGCTTATCTTCTATACTAGCCAAAACATGATATACATCATCTTCATAGATTTTTTTACCATTTACCTCTGCCAATAATTTATTTTCGCTCATTAGTTCCTCTTTACTAGTTCAATTTTGTTGTTATATATCTTAATATCGTTATTTTTATAAAGTCTGCCTATGGCTCTTTTAAAGGATGATTTGCTTATGCCAAATATGGCATTAATTTTATCTGGGCTTGAATTATCTGATAGATAGAGCACACCATCGTGGTCTATCAAATAGTCTAAAATCATATCGCTATCGTTATCAATTTCTAGATAAGCTCTCTGCCTTAGGGAAAGCTCAATTTTTCCATCATCTTTGACTTCTTTTACCCTGGCTTCGATTAGTTCACCTTCAACGTGAACTCCTTTTAACTCATCCATTCTAAGTAAAGAATCATACTTATTATCTATTGCAACAAAAGCACCAATTGCCTTATTTATAGAATAAATTCTGCCAGTAACTTCATCATTTTCTTGAAATTCGTGGTCAGTTGTAAGTAAATCACGTATTTTGCTAGTTAGATAAATAAAACCCTTACTATCTAACTTGAAAGCAACAGGATAGGTCATATGCATGATAACTCTATAAGTTCTTTCTGTAAAAGGCATAAAAACATGGCTTCCTCCTTCTATTTCAAAGTAGACACCCTTCTTATCAACTTTTACAGCTTTTAAATCATAAATTTTATCAACATCATAGGGAAAATCTCTACTAGCTCTTATTAAATTATCGTAGTCTTTATATAAATAAGCTTCTACTTTTTCCCCTTGATGAAAATCTTTGACTTCTTTCTTATCTATTACTGCATCTCCAAACTTAGTCTGTAAGTATGCCTTATTTTTTGTAAATCTTTTTATCTTATATTCTTTTATAACAAACTCCTAATTTAATTGTTTCAAAGTGAATCCTTCTCCAAGTACTTCAGATATAGTATTTGTGAATATGAATGCTCTGTCATCAACCTTTAATATATCTTCTTTGATAAGTGGATATCTTCTAAAAGTAGATACAGTTAGAATAAGCTTCTTTTCTCTTCCAGTATAACCGCCTTCGGCATGGAGAAGAGTTACACCCCTATTATGTTTTTTAATAAGTATCTCGTTGATTTCTTCATATTTATCGCTAATAACATATACAGCAATCTTCCTTCCAAGACCTTGTATGGCATTATCTAGGGCAATGGATTGGATAATTATTGCAATTGTAGCGTACATAGATTTTTCTATACCTATAACGAATGCTGATAATATTACTACTGTAAAATCAGCAAAAAATAAAGAAATGTGTATAGGGATACTTGTATATTTATTAATAATAGTTGCTATAACATCTGTTCCACCTGAAGAACCTCCATTGTAAAATATTAGGCCAAGACCAGCCGCAACAACTATAGGTCCGCACAAGGTATTTAAAAGCGCATCACTAGATAGGCTAAAATCAGGTAGAAATCTTTCAAATAAAATTATCTCTATTGATACAGTTACAGCGGATAAAAGAGATTTTTTTGCAAAATCTACACTTACAAATATGCCACCCAAAACCAATACCAGGGCGTTTAATATAAAGTTGAATATTCCTAGGTCAATATTGAACAGGTTTGAAAATACAAGTGATAGACCAGATACTCCACCAGCTGAAATATCATGGATTAACAAGAAAAAATAAAGGCCTGCACCTAGGAGTAAAGATCCTACAAAAATCGATATATTTTTTTTCATCCACTACCTCCACTAACTTATAGTAAAAGCTTATCATAAAAATTTAATTTCGTAAATAAAAATAAAAAAGAGAGCCAAAGACTCTCTCATATCCACTGAGGAATTTCTTGATTATAATTATCATACATTAAAAGTAATAATTTTTCCTCCTCCTTGCTAAATAAGCAAGGCTTTGATGATCTAGCATTTACCATATTTTCTAGTATCAAATAAGCCTGGTATAGGGCAAGGAGCCTGAAAAATTTAATTGGAGCTTTTTTCCCATCAAAATAGGCATTTATAACTCCTCTAGAAAATTCTGGATTTTTTATAGCAATTCTGTTTATACTTGTAAAATCAAATATAGGATCACCAATATCTTTAAAGTCCAAGGCTAGAATATTAAATTTGTCGTCAATAATAATATCATCAAGACTTATTCCACTTATTAAATAGCTTGTTTTAACAGATTTGGTTAAGTGCTGATTATGACTGATGTAGTCAACCAGTATATAATCATTATCTCCGATAATATCACAAAGGCCATGCATATAGAAAAGATAGTTAGATTTTGTCTTGCATAGTTTATACCAATTAATATCAAGACTTGTTGGTGTGCCATGGAATTCTTTTAAAGATTTACCAAACTTATATCCCATGTCATATTGATCTGGCTCATTAGATTTATCTAAGTATTCTCCTAATGATATAAAATTATCAAAATCATAAATTTGGTAATATTGATTTAAGTCTTCCAAAAACTTTCCAGTAATTGCCTTTGAAAATTTATCAAATTTATTTATAGATTCACTCTCATTTCTATGTGAATTATCATATAATTTTAGCAAATAAGACCTATTATCAGCCTTTATTTCATAAGTATTCTTAGAAACATAGCTAATATCTTGGTCAGATAATTTATCATCGAAAAGTTCAATTTTTTTAAGTGTATCTATTATTTTTTTATCCATTTTATTTATATTTATTAATTTCTTCTTCCACTTCTTCAGGACCCTCTAAATCTAAGAGCCTATTTGAAAAGTCTTCGCACTCTTTAAAAGATGAGTTAATTATAATATCCTTCATTTCTGCTACTTTTGCTGATGCAGATGAGAACTCATCTAAACCTAAGCCTAGTAATAGTTCTGTTGCAAATGTATCGGATGCGAACTGTCCACACATGCCTGTCCATTTGCCGGCCTTGTGAGAAGTATCTATAACGTGTTTAATAGCTCTTAATACTGCAGGGTTATAGTTAGAATATAGGTCAGAAATAAATTCATTGCCTCTATCTACAGCTAGGGTGTATTGTGATAAGTCATTTGTTCCTATTGAAAAGAAGTCTACGTATTTTATGAGCTTATCTGCCATAAATACAGAAGCAGGTGTTTCAACCATTATTCCAACATCAAGATCTTTATTATAAGCAATGCCCTCTTTGTCGAATTCTTCTTTTATTTGCTCAATTAATTCCAAGCTCCTCTTGATCTCAGAAACACTAATTACCATAGGTATCATTATTTTTAGGTTTCCAAAGGCAGACGCACGAACTAGAGCTTTTAATTGGGTTATAAATATATCTTCCCTATCTAAGCATAGTCTTATTGCTCTATAGCCTAAAAATGGGTTGTCTTCTACAGGGAATTCAAAGTAATCTAGTCCTTTATCTCCACCAATATCTAGAGTTCTGATTATAAGAGGTTTTTCACCTAGCATCTCTGTTGCTTCTTTGTATACAGTAAATTGCTCTTCTTCTGTTGGGAAGTGAGTATTTTCCATATATAAGAACTCTGTTCTAAATAATCCTACCCCATCACATCCATTTTCAATTGCAATTTTAAGATCTTCAATATTGCCAATATTTGCAGAAACTTCTACATGGCGATTATCTTTTGTTACTGCCTCTTTATCTTTTATCAAAGAAAGTCTTTCTTTCATTTCTTTTTGTTCTTTGATTTTAGATTCATATTCTAAGATTAATTCATCAGATGGGTCAATAATTATAAAACCTTCATTTCCATCTATTATAGCTTTTTCTCCACCCTCAATCTTTGTAGAAATATCTTTCATACCAACTAATGCTGGCATATCTAATGTTTGGGCAATTATTGAAGTATGACTTGTTTTTCCACCAAGATCTGTAGCAAATCCAACGACATTATCTTTATTCATATTTGAAGTATCAGATGGAGTTAATTCTTTAGAAATAACTATAGAATTTGGCTCAATTAGAGATAAATCTTTTGGCTTGATGCCCTTTAATTTATACATCAATTGATATCCTATATCTTTGTAATCGCTTGCTCTCTCTTTTAGGTATTCATCATCTATTTGACTCATAATTTCCACCATTTCATTGATGGTTTCATTTAGGGCAAGTTCAGAATTCTTTAATTCATTTGAAATTTTACTTTCAATTGTGTCTGAGAAATATGGGTCTTGTAATAATTCTTTGTGAGCATTAGCAATATTAATTTGAGCTTCATTTGCCCCATTTGTATCACTAAGTTCATCTAGATAAGAGTCTAGAGCATTTTGAATTCTAGCTTTTTCTTCTTCAACCATATTCTCACTTATTTTAGTTTTATCGATAGCTACTTCTTGCCTATTAAAAAGGTAGATTGTACCTATAGCAAGTCCACTAGAAGCCTTTATTCCTTCATATTTGGTATTCATATTCTTCCCTTCTTAACAAAGTATAAAAAAAGGATACTAATCAGTATCCTCTTACTAGTTAAATTATTCTGATAAGTTTTCTATAAAATCTACTAATTCGTCAACAAATTTTTCTTCGTCTTCACCTTCTGCAATTAAGGTAATTTCTGTACCTTTTGCAATTCCAAGGCTCATAACGTTGAAGATTGATTTTGCATTAGCTTCTTTACCGTCTTTTATAATTTTAACTTCACCAGGATAGTTTTTAACAAATTGAACTAAACTTGCTGCTGGTCTAGCGTGTAAACCTGTTTCATTGCTTACAACGACTTTTCTTTCTGCCATAATAATAGCCTCCTATATTCTTTTTCTATGTTTATATTATAATTGAAATTGTTTATATTTTCAACTTAAAGACTTACTTGATTCTCTTAATTTAATGTTTGCATCTATTATCCAATCGTCAGTTAAGATGTCATCTTCTTGACGAATTCTCTTTATCAATGCTCTTATAGCAATTGCACCAATATCATAGTATGGAATAGCCATAGTTGTAAGGTTTGGCCTATAAATACTTGCTATTGATCCATCTCCAAATCCTGCTACAGATAGGTCATTTGGTACATTTATTGCGTTGTCAGTACAATAATCGATAAAACCTATGGCAAGCTCATCAGAACAACAAGCTACTGCACTGATATCATTTTCTTTGCAAAGAGCAATGGCCTCTTTGCCAATCTCATATCCATCATTACTTGTCTTGCCATTACACTCTAAATAATAGGTATTTTTGCCAAGCTCATTACAAGCTTTTTCATATCCAGATTTTTTGGCTTGTTTTAAGATATTGTCATCACTATAATTTAAATACAATACATTTTCGTGACCTGACTCAAAGAGATGCTTCACTAGCCTATATTGCTCTGTTTCATAGTCAATCCTTACTGTATGTAGTGTTTTAAATGAATGATATTTATCTAATAGTATAAATGGAATTCTTGTTTCTCTAAGTTTTAGAAGTGTCTCATCGCTTACATCTTCTGCTATGATTACTAAGCCTTCTACTTGCTTAGTAGCAAGAAAATCAATAGAATTATTAATTTGCTCTTCTTGTCCATAAGAAGAAGTTAATAGCATATCATACTTATAGAGCCTACCTATTTCTTCTATACCCCTTATAAGCTGTGCCATATATTCTATACCAATATCTTGAACTATAACGCCAACTAAGTTTGACTTTCTCATTACAAGTGATCTTGCAAGTTCATTTGGCTTAAAATCAAGCTTATTAATAGCATCAAGCACTTTTTGTTTGGCTTCAGGGCTTACTGGTTTTGAATTATTCATTACCCTAGATACTGTAGATATAGATACTCCAGCCAATTTTGCTACGTCTTTTATTGTTGGTTGCCCCATATTTTCACCTTCCTAAGAAAAAGAGCCATCGTTTTGATGACTCTTGATTCATTATCTACCAGATATTACATTTCTTACTATATCTATTACATCCATTATTAATGATGAATAATCACCAACAGATGCAATGCCAGCTCCCACAGTATCAATACTATCTACAGCTGTTTCTCCGACATAGTTTACAGTGTCTCTGATGTCATCAGTTATACTATTGACATTTGTCATAGTATCGTTAGCCTTTGCTATAGCCATTCTTAGATTTGGATCTTGAACAACTGTGTTAACATTTGCTACTAACGAGTTTGCTTGATCAACTACTCCAGGAAGCTTTTCAATAACATCATCTAAATTGTCTGCATTCTTATCTAAAACTTCTTGTACTGAGCCAACTAATTTGTTTACACTTGCTAAAGTTTTGATCAAAAACACTAGTGCAACTATACCTACTATAGTCAGTATTATATTTCCAAGAAGATTAAAATTAATAGTAACCATTTAAAACTCCCTAGTTCTTTTTATTTTTCTTGTCTATCTCAATTTTTACTTTTTTATCAGCGCTTTTAGTTTCCTCAGCTTTATCTTTTGCAAGTTCTGCTGTTTTATCAGCACTATCTTTTACTTCTTCCTTTGCCTTGTTAACTTCTTTTACGTTTTCTTCGTGTTTTTCACTTGTTGCTTCAGCAGCTTCTTTAGCGCCTTCTTTAACATCACTTGCTACATCTGTTGCAGTATTAGAAATAATCTTTCCTACTTCTTCTGCACCTTCTGAAACGTTATCTTTAACATTTTCAGCAGTTTGAGCTAATTGTTTACCAGTTTGTCTAGCAATTTCCTTGCCATGGTCAAATCCTTCTCTAACTGGTTCAAGGTCTGTATATGCTCTATATTTCATATCTTCGTAAGAATCCTTAGCATTGTCAACCATATCAGCTGCACTATCTACTAAATCATTTGTAGTTTCTTTTACAGTTTTAACTGTTTCATCAAATGCATCACTAATGTCTTCTCTAGTTTCTTTACCAGATTTTGGAGCTAATAATATACCAGCAGTAACACCAACTAATGCTCCAAGTAGAGCACCTTGGGTTCTCATTCTACTGTCGTGATTTTTAGCTTTCCAAATCTCATATTTAATTTCCCTTTGTTTAGCGCGTGCTTTGTCTTCAATATAATCTGCTATTGACATATATTTAATCTCTCCTTTTAAGTTTTGATATCTAATATATACCCACAAACAATAAGTATATAACAATAATTATAAAAAATCCTAAGGTGGCCCTATATTATAACCTTCGCTTTTGTGAAGGTGGGCAAGCCGTCTAGAATTTCTGAAGTCCACTCTCTGGAGGCATTCCATCCAAACTAGAACAAAGCAATCCCTTATAATTGTTGTAGGTTTAAATTCGGACCTGTCTTCCTTAGGATGTCTTAATTATAATATATAGGGAAAAGTTTTTCAATAAATTATTTATTCTATAAAACTCCTAATAGATATTTAAACTTAAAATTATTCATAAATATTAGTCAACTTTCTTTTTTATAAGACCTAGTATAACGGCTGTAAGTAGGGAACCAATAGCTATAGCTATTAAGTATTGGATAGGATTTTCTACTACTCCTATAACCCATATTCCACCGTGTGGAGCTCTAAGAGAGCAGTTAAATATCATTGAAAGCATACCAGCTATACCGCTACCTACAATAGAAGCTGGTATCACTCTAATAGGATCTGCTGCAGCAAAAGGTATTGCTCCTTCTGATATAAATGATAGACCCATTATTATATTAGTTGGAATAGTTTGCTTATCTTTTTCTGTGTATTTATTTTTGAAAATCAACATTGATATTGCAAGAGCAAGTGGTGGCACCATTCCTCCTGCCATTACAGCAGCCATTACCATTGAAGAACCAGAAGCAAGAGATGCTGTTCCAAACAAGTATGCAGCCTTATTTACTGGTCCACCCATATCTACAGACATCATTCCACCAAGTAAAAATCCTAGAGCTACCTTTGAACCATTGCCCATTGTCTCTAACCAGTTTGTGATTGATTCATTAAGAGTAGCTAGAGGTGGGTTTAAAAGTAGTAGCATTATCACACCTATGGATAAAATTCCAAATAATGGGAAGATTAGCATTGGCTTTACACCGTCCATGGATTTTGGCAAACCCTTGGTGATTTTTCTTAAGAAGATGATTATATATCCTGAAAGAAAACCAGCCACAAGAGCACCCAAGAATCCAGCTCCACCAGCATTTGCAAGATATCCTCCAACAAAACCAACAGTTAAGCCTGGTCTATCGGCTATAGACATTCCTATGAAACCAGCAAGTACTGGAAGCATAAATCCAAATGCCGCTCCACCTATTTCTTTAAAAAGAGCTGCGACAGGTGTATTTGAACCGAAGTTTGCAGGATCAATTGTATAGTCATCCAATAGAAAAGCTAGGGCGATTAGTATACCGCCACCAACAACAAATGGAAGCATATGAGAAACACCATTCATCAAGTGTTTATAAATTGTTTGGCCGACAGATGGTTTTTCATCAACATTGCTATCAGAATATGAAACTTTTTCTGCTGTATAAATCCTTGTATTAATATCTAAGGCTTTATCGATCAATTCTTTAGGCTTGCTTATTCCATTTGATACCTTAGTATCTACGACTATCTTGCCTGAAAATCTTGTTTTTTCAACACCTACATCACAAGCGATTATTATTCCCTTGGCATTTGCTATTTCTTCTTCTGTTAGAGCATTTTCTATACCAGTTGATCCGTGAGTCTCAACTTTCATAGTGTAACCCATTTCTTTAGCCTTTTCTTTTAAGGCTTCTGCAGCCATAAAAGTATGGGCTATACCTGTAGGACAACCAGTGACAGCTAATAAATCATAACTTTCGTTTTGAGCTTCTTTTGTAGCAAAATCTTCTGGGAATTTTTCTTTTTCTTTATTAGATATTATATCCAAGAATTCACCACTTGATTTTGCATTTAATAGATCATTTCTAAATCCTTCATCCATAAGCATAGTAGAAAGTCTTTGTAAAAGGACTATGTGTTCATCAGATGATTTTTCTGGAACAGATATTAAGAAAAATAACTTAGTTGCTTCTCCATCTAAGGAATTAAAATCTGTACCACTAGGAACAGTCATTGCTGCCAATTGTGGGAATTTAACACCAGCTGACTTAGCATGTGGTATAGCTATTCCTTCACCAATTCCTGTTGTACCGGATTCTTCACGTTTTAGTACATCTTTTTTATAAAGTTCTTTGTCAGATAAATTGCCACTAGTTTCAATTAAATTGACAAGTTTATCTATTAAATCTTCTTTACTTGCTGGACTTTCTCCAAGCTTGATAGAAGATTCTTTTAATAAATCAATTATTTTCATTTCTTCTCCTACATTTTTTCATATAGATTATAAATTTCTTCTTTACTTGCAATGTTTTCAGAAAAAGCTGTCGCAGACCCACAAGCTAGGGAAAATTTGAAAGCATCTTCATATGTATTGTTGTGAATAATAGAATATACAAATCCAGCTAGCATTGAGTCTCCTGATCCTACAGAATCGATCAATTCACCCTTTGGCGCTTGTAAGAAATAGTCACTTCCATTTTCATCTAACATAAAGGCGCCATCCGCACCAAGTGAGACGATTATGTTTTTAGCTCCAATTTCTTGTAGATTTTTGGCATATAAGTTGATATCATCGTTACTTTCGATACTTACATCAAATATTTCTTCAAGCTCTCTTAGGTTAGGTTTTATCACAAAGGGTTTATATTTCAGACTTTCTTTTAAAGCATCTCCAGAGCTATCAACAATAATTCTAATATTCTTATTATCTAATCTTTCCATTATCTGACCATAGAAATTAGCATCCAAACTTTTTGGTATTGATCCAGATAAGAAGAGATAGTCATTTTCTTTAGTTTTCTCAAGTTGATCAAATAGCTTATCAATATCCGCTTGGCTAATTTTAGGACCATTGCCATTGATCTCAGTTTCCTTTTCTGCTTTAATCTTGGTATTTATCCTAGTAAGTCCCTCACTTACTTGTATAAAATCAGAATTCAAATTAAAATCTTCTTCTGTCATCCTTTCTAGCTCTAAGCCAGTGAAACCAGCTATAAAACCCAAGCAAAGTGAATTTTCACCCAAGTTTTTTAGTAACTTAGAAACATTTATCCCCTTTCCACCAGCCTTAAATATCTCGTCGACCGTTCTATTTGTTTCGCCAAAATCGAGCTTTTCAACTCTAACTATGTGGTCTATGGCAGGATTTAATGTTAAGGTATATATCATATCTCCTCCTTATAATTTTTATAATTTTTTATAATCACTTTATCCTTTGACTTGGAATTGCTGATAATCTTAAGATCATCATCCTTTGAAAAAGTCACTTGAAATACTTTGCCAAACTTAGAAGAATCAGCTAGTACATATGCTTTCATACACCTAGATAAGGCCTTGGATTTGACCATGGCTTCGTTAATATCTGGTGTAGTAAAGCCAAGATCTTTATCTATGCCATTAGTCCCAAAAAATCCAAGAGAAAAATTAAAATTCTCCAAATATTGACAAGTACTAGCGCCAACTAAGGCTCCTGTTCCTTTTTTAAAGCTTCCTGGCAAGATAAAGACTTTTTTATTTCTTTCTGATAATTTTTGACCTATAGATATAGAGTTGGTAACATATGATGTATTTTCTGCATCTATATATGGTAAAATTGCTTCCACACTTGTACCAGTATCCAAATATACAAAGTCATTTTCATTTATAAATGATGCTGCATAAGAACCAATAACTTTTTTTGCTTCAATATTTTGGGTAAGCTTATTTTTCATTTCTTCTTCTATGCCAATAAATTGAGCGTTTTTGATTGAACTTGCTCCACCGAAAACTTTTTTTATTTTATTTAGTGAATCAAGCTCGTTAAGATCTCTTCTTATAGTTGCTAGTGATACACCTAAATCATCTGATATTTCAGCTGTTTTTACTGAGCCCTTCTCATTTACAAGATCAATTATCTTAGAAAATCTTTCTTCCTTTAACATGATAAATCCTTTCCTGTTAATAATATAATACAAATATAAATCATTGTCAAGCATAATCAATCAGTTTCAATCATTTTTTATATAAAAAAGACTTTGCATAATAAAAGCAAAGTCTAAGGTTTTATATCTTCATAATCTGATACTAAGTCTATATTTTTATTATCGATATAACGGACAAATTTTATCTCATAACAATGTAGCAAAAACCTATCCATTTCTATATTTGAACCATATAGCTTATCGCCTATTATAGGATGACCTAAATATGATAGTTGTGACCTAATCTGATGAGTTTTGCCTGTCTTTATGTCTGCTTTAATATAGCTAATATTATTTTTTTGATCGTAATCTATAGTTTTAAAGTGGCTTATAGCAAGTTTTCCCTCGTTAGCTACATCATATCTTTTCATATTCTCATTATAAGCAAGCTTAGTTTTAAGAGTTTTATCAATTTTTACATTTCCCTCCACTACTGCCAGATAATATTTTAAAAAAATATTATCTTCAATTTGCCTTTGATAGTAGGCAAAGGAATATGGATTTTTGGCAACCATTAATAAACCAGAAGTGTTCATATCGAGTCTATTTACAAGTCTTATTTTTGATTTTATATTGTTCTCTTTGAAGTAGTAGGCTAAATGATTTGCTAAAGACTCTTGACCTTTGGAATTTACAGTAAGATTTGAGGCCTTGTCTACTACTATTATATGACAATCTTCATATACTATATCTAGATCAGCTTTTACAGGTTCATAGTCTAAATCCTCATCTTCTATTGGGATTTTTAATATATCTCCAGTTTTTAAATCTTGGTTCTTACTAGTAGCAATTCCATCAACTATATAACCAGTCTTTAATATGTCAGATATCGCTCTTTTAGAAAAGTCATTTTTTTCTAGAAATTTCTTAACTTTTATATCTTCGTTTATTTTAAAACTAATGTAATTCATATTCACCTCTATGTTATAATATTATAAGAGAGGATTTTTGATATGACAAATGTTATTAATATTTTTAGAAATAAATCAAAATTTAGTAAGAGTATATTTTTTAAAACAAAGGATATATTAGAAGATTATGGATTTGAAGTTTCTAGTAGCTTTAATAGTGATGCTATTTTAAACCTAGTAATAGGTGGAGACGGAACCTTTCTTAAGGCGGTACATGATACAAATTTTACCAACATACCATTTATAGGGATAAATACTGGGCACTTGGGATTCTACCAAGAAGTTGAAGTTGGTGAGATAGAAAACTTTGTTAAGGATTTTAAGGATGGCAATTACAAGGTAGAAGAGCTTACTATTCTAGAATCACAAGTTAACAAAAAACGCATGGATTCTCTAAATGAAGTTGTTGTTAAGTCCAATAAGAACCAAATAGTTAGGCTTAAAGTTTTTATTGATGGCAACTTTGTGGAAAATTTCCAAGGTGATGGTCTGATTATCGCTACCCCTCACGGTTCTACTGCCTACAACTTATCTTGTGGTGGATCTATCTTGCACCAATCTTTGAAAGGCTATTCACTAACTCCTATTGCGCCTATTTTTTCAAATTTGAATAATGCAATAATTTCTCCAGTCGTCCTTCCAGAAGACGCAACTATAGACATTTTAGTTTCAAAAAGGGACAATTACCACACTGTCTTTATTTTTGATGGCAAAGAATACAACACTAGAGACTATAAGATTAGTATCAGAGTTTCAAATAAGACAATAAAAAAACTTATTCTAGATAAAAATCACTATTGGACTAATATCAAGAATAAGCTTTTATAAATTAATCTAGATTAACTTGGTTAAAGATATCCCTTATAAGATTTCCTGCAATAGGGGCAACTGTCACACCACCTGTGTCAGATGAGTTTTCTACAACTATTGCTACTGCTATCTTTGGATCATAAGCTGGGGCAAAACCAACAAACCATGCATCTATAAAGCCATTGGCCTTATCTGCTGTTCCAGTTTTACCAGCAACTTGAATACCATCAACATACGCACCCTTAGCAGTTCCTTCATTTACAACATCTACCATCAAATCACGTATGGTATTTGCATTGGTCATATTGGTAACCTTTGATAGAATTTCTTTTTTGTTTTCATAAACTACATTATTATCTTTATCTGTAATAGTTGAGACCAAACGAGGTTTCATCATCACTCCACCATTGGCAATAGTTGATGTTATCATAGCCATATGAAGAGGAGTCACTTGAGTTTTACCATAACCAAAGCCCGTCATAGCTAGGTCAGCTTGGTTTAGTTCCTTGTAAGGAATCACAGAATCATATTTTTCCAAATCAAATTCATAAGGCTTGTTAAACATATACTTATCAGTCATATTCATCAGACTTTCTTTGCCCATCTCGTTAGTTTTTGATGCAAAGTAAGTATTAACAGAATATATAAAAGCACGTCTTAAGTCTAGGGCTCCAAAGACTTGATTGTCAAAGTTTGTAATCTCAAAATTTTGTATTACTTCAGTTCCTGTATCTTCGTATGACTGTTCGATCTTTGAATCCAATAGAGCATTGGTCGTTACAATCTTAAAGGTTGATCCTGGCCTATAGAGACCAGCAGACGCCCTATTGACCAAGGGCCCATTGTTATTTGCTATGAGATTTTCCCAATCAGCATCTAAAGAATTTGGATTGAAGGTTGGTAGAGAAACCATAGCAAGGATTTCTCCTGTCTTCGGATTCATAACCACTGCCGCTCCAGTGTATTGGCTCATGTAGTTATATGTTAGATTTTGTATGTTCTGATTGAGAGTAAGGTGCAAATCATTGCCCTTATCATTATTTACAATCATCTTTCTAAACTGGCTAAGATTTTCATCATGAAGATTCAATAGCCACTTGTTGTATGTTTTTTCGAGACCAGTTTTACCATAAGTTTTAGAATTATAACCTGTAATAGTAGAGCTTATGGCCCCATAATTATAAATACGAGTTTTAGATCCGTCGGAATTTTCCTCATCATAGGCTAAAAGATTGCCCAAGCTATCGTAAATATCTCCCCTATCAATGGCATCTTCATTTATCCACAACCTTCTATTATTCTCGTTATTTGCTATTTCACTAGATTTAAATAGTTGGAAGTAAACCAAATATAGGGCAAGACCCATAAACAAAAATACAAAAAAAATCATTACAAAAAGAAGTCTTTTGTTAAGAGTCGATTTTGATAGGACCTTTAATTGTTTGCTATCTTTGATCCTATACTCCTCTTCTTTTTTCATAATCTTTTTTAGAAAAGACTCATCAGTCTTTCTCTTCTTATTAGCTCGGTATTTTTTCTCATTACTCATCTATCTCATCTCCATATTTAATGTCAGATGCACAATATTGCAGACATCCAAGTAGGATGAAACCAGATAGCATGGATGATCCACCTTGGGATATAAATGGCAAAGTTACACCAGTTAGAGGTATGAGTTTTAAAACTCCACCAAGTATTATAAATGTCTGTATTGCAAATAATACTCCTATACAAAATGCAAGGGTTGAAAAGAACTTGTCTTGTTGTATCAGAGATATTTTAAACGCCCTATAAACTAAAATCATAAATAAGAGTATTACAGCAACTCCCATAAATATCCCCATTTCTTCAGATATAGCTGAGAAAATAAAGTCTGATTCTGCAACTGGTATGTAGTCAGGATGGCCTAGACCAATACCTGTTCCAAAAAGTCCCCCACTTGCCAAAGCAAATAGAGCTTGGGTAATCTGGTAACCTGTGACATTGATATCTGACCAAGGGTCAAGCCATGTAGCAACCCTTATTCTAACGTGTCCAAACATAAAATAAGCCATTATAGAGCCTAGTATCATCGCTACAATATTAAAGGAAATTAGAAATCTATCCTTTTCAAAGACAAATTGACTTAGAATCATTAATCCAAAAAATATCAAGGCCGTTCCCAAGTCTTTTTGTAAGAACAAAAAGCCAATGTATAGGAGGATTACAAATTCCATATAAAATCTTCCAAAAGGTTTTGTAACAATTTGGTTATAATTGCTATAAAAGCTTGCAACAAAAAATGCTAGTGGCACCTTTATAAACTCAGATGGTTGGATAGTAATTATATTTTTAATGACAATCCAGTTTTTTGCCCCACCAATGTAAGTACCAAATACAAGGGTTGCCATAAATAGTCCTATAGAAACTACTACATAAAATATAGAAATTTTGGACCAAAACTTAAAGGCTTTCAAAATAAAAAATGTAAGGAAAAATAGGACCATACCTACTAGGTAAAATTGCAATTGTCTTTTGCCATAGGCAGGATCTAGCCTATAAATCATAGATACACCTATTGAAAAGAGCATATTTACAATCATTAGCAAAATATTGTCAGCCTTGGTAATCTTGCTTACCAAACTAGTCGATAAGATAACGACAAATAAGATAGCAAGATAGGTATATAAATCAGTCTCTCCTATGTTTTGAATGTTATATATCAAAGATAGGGACAAAGACAAAAATGTAAATATAAGCAACAAAATTGCTGATTTTCTTGTGTATTTTTTTTCATTTTCTACTAATGCTATGTCCTTATTCATTTTCCTCTCCTTGGATAAATAAGAACTGCAACTGGCCAATATGAATTATGTCATTTGATTTTAACTCAATTGCGTCATAAATTCTCTCATCGTTAAGATAGGTTCCATTAGCTGATTTTAAATCCTCCAAGAAATATATATCCTCATCTTGGATAATCCTAGCGTGGAATTTTGATAGATACTTGTCCTTAATGCATATAGTATTTCTCTCATCCCTACCTATAGTATCATCTTCTCCTATAAAATAATACTCTTGGACTATAAATCTAAAACCATCTTCTCTATTTAATAATTTAAGATATGTATCGGATTCCTTTTCTTTTTTAAGTGTTGTCCTCACATCATAGTAGATTATTCTAATGATTGAATATATGAAGTAAAATACAACTACAACAAATACATACTTTAGTATTGTTGAAATCAATTGATATAAAGTTAAGTTTCCAAATACATTTATTGAAAAAAATTTATCTATAAAATTAAAAAAACTTTCCATAATATCTTCCTTTTCTTTAGTATCTATATTTTACCACATAAAAATCTTTTTAAAACTAAAAAACTAGGGCAAGGGCCCTAGTCATTTTATTCTACACTATCAATGATTTCTCTCATTGCCTTTATAATTTCATCTTTTTTCGCTTCAGAACCATCTTTGTTATCACTTATTGCATTTACATATATTTTGATTTTTGGTTCTGTTCCTGATGGTCTTAGTGCTAGCCATGAGTCATCCTCAAAGTAATATTTCAAAACATTTGATTTTGGAAGTCCAGTATCATCAAATTTGTAGTCGATGATCTTATCTGTTTTTAGGCCAGCAAGTTCATTTATAGGATTGTTTCTAACTTCTTCCATAATTCTTCCTATCCTTGCTTGTCCATCAAGGCCGGTTAGGGTGATTGATACAACTTCATTGGCATAGAATCCGTGTTCTTGGTAGATATCTTCAAGTACATCTAGCAAAGATTTGCCTTGTTTTTTGTAGTATCCTGCCATCTCAGAAATCATCATTGCTGAGTTTACAGCATCCTTGTCTCTTACAAAATCCTTGTAGTTATAACCTATAGATTCTTCAAAGCCAAATACAAACTTACCTTCACCAGTTCTCTCTAGTTCATTTGCTACTGCATAGATGTTTTTAAATCCTGTTAGAACATCGTATTTTTGAACCCCGTATTTTTCACAAATAGGGCTAATCAAATCTGTAGATACCAGAGATTTTACTACAGCTGGGTTTTCTGGAAGTTGGCCATTTTCCTTTAAGGCTGATAGGATGTAATTGGTCAATAGTGATCCAATTTTATTGCCTGTTAAGAATACGTATTGGCCGTTCTCGTCTTTTATTTCTACAGCACATCTGTCTGAATCAGGGTCTGTTGCTAGTAATAAATCGGCGTCTACTTCCTTACCAAGTTTTTCTGAATACTTGAAAGCAGCTGGATCTTCTGGGTTTGGATATCCTACTGTAGTGAAGTTTGGATCTGGATTTTCTTGTTCTGCTACAACATATATATTTTTAAATCCACGTTCATCTAATATTCTTCTAACCAGTTTGTTACCAGTTCCATTTAGTGGAGTATAAACAATTTTGATATCTTTATCTATATCTTCATTAATTGTACAATCAAGGATTTCTTTTACATAATCCTCAATCAAATCATCGCTAACCCACTCGATTATGCCATCTTCTAGGCCTTTTTCAAAGTCTATACGTGGAATCTCGAAGAAATCTGGGTGTTCAGCAATGTGTCCTAAGATTTTGTCTGCAGTTTCATCTAGGATTTGGCTACCTTCGCTGTTATATGCCTTGTAACCATTGTATTCCATTGGGTTGTGGCTTGCTGTAATCATTACACCAGCAGCTGTTTTAAGGTGTCTAACTGTATATGATAAAACTGGAGTTGGTTGAATTTCTTTATGGATATAAACTTTAATGCCATTAGCAGCAAAAACTTCAGCTGTAACTTTTGCAAAGTCTTCTGATTTGTGTCTTACATCATATGAAATAGCAACACCTGCTTTTTTGGCTTCTTCGCCCATTTCAGCAACTGTATCGGCAAATCCTTGGCTTGCTTGAGCAACCATATATTCGTTCATGCGGTTAGTTCCTGCGCCTAGTTTGCCACGAAGACCTGCTGTACCAAATTTTAAGGAAGAATAAAACCTGTCCTTTATTTCTTCGTCATTGTATTTGATTTCTTCAAGTTCCTTTTTTGTTTGATCGTCGAATTTGTCATTGTTATACCATAAATTAAAAGATTCTTTATAGTCCATTTTTCCCTCCTAAATTATAAACATTTATTGATAGACCTTCTACATAAAGGTCTCCTTCTATCTTCTTACTTGTATTTTTACCCTCTTTGTTAAAGATAGTCTCTATTCTTATATTTTTACTTGATATAAAACTTTCAATTGCCCTTCTAGTAATTATTTCTCCTTCTTGACCTACATTTATCACTACAAGATTTTTTAAATCTTTGTAATCCAAAGAATAAATTATCATGGAATCCTTAAGTCCATCCATAAATTTTAGATTATTGCGTATAAAAGCTGGATCCGACCTTGTAAAAGCCTTTAGGAACTTCCTAAGTTCTACCAAATCTTTTGTGTAGTTAAATATATCTATATGTTCTTCTTTTTCTTTCCAATTTATAGCATTTACAAAAAGTGGAGAATTGTAGGAATTTCTGTCGTTTTTCTTAGTGTGATTAAATTCATTTCCTTCATATATAAACACTTTACCAAAGGATAGGAAAATAAGGCCCATAGCAAGCTTTACATAATCATCAATTTGGTCCAGATTTTTAAGTGAAATCTGCAATTTATCATATAAAATCAAGTTGTCGTGGCAATTAAAATAATTAATCGACTCACTTGCATCATCTGCAAATCCACTCCTTAGGTCATCATAGGCAATAGATCCAGCTATGGATTGTTCTATTATTGGCTTTAAATAATAGTCTCCTTGGATGTAACCTGTCCCATAGGAATCGGTATCCCCCTTTATAGCATCTCTAAAAATATCGTTAAAAACTCCAAAACCATTGGATCTTTGTGAACCTTTAATAGTGTGAAGATCATTTGGAAGAGTTGTTTCAAGGGCCATCCATGGTTCTCCATATATTATGATGTTTGGATTTATCTTTTTAAGCTCTTTGACAGCAAGTTTTATGGTATCAAGGTCGATTATAGCCATCAAGTCAAACCTAAAGCCATCAATCTTGTATTCCCTAACCCAGTATTTCAAAGAGTCGATTATTAATTTTCTTACAAAAGGTCTCTCGCTTGCTAGTTCATTGCCTACACCCGTGCCATTAGAAAAATTCCCATCATCAGTCATCCTATGGTAATAATTCCTAGCAAGTGTGTTAAGATTTGAATCATAAGACTTAAAAGTATGGTTAAATACAACATCCATTACAACAGCTATATTTTTTTCATGAAACTTTTGAATCATTTTTTTTAGTTCAAATATCCTATTTGTAGGATCAGTAGGATCTGTCGCATAAGATCCTTCTGGGTTAAAATATAGCTCTGGGTCGTAGCCCCAGTTGTAGTTGTCATCATCAAAAAATCTATCATTTGATTCATCAACACTTATAAAGTCATATATTGGCAAAAGCTGTACATGAGTCACACCAAGGTCGACTAAATTATCAATGCCTGTAGACAAACCCTTATAGGTAGTACCCTCCTGACAGAGTCCAAGATACTTGCCTTTGTACTTGACTCCACTAGTCTCATCTGCTGTATAATTTTTGACATTAATTTCATATATTATAGCTTCATTTTCTGGTATTTGTGGGACTGGAGTCTCTAAAAATCCTTGAGGATTTGTTTTTTCCATATCACAAACTACAGAATACATAGAATTTATAGAAGAAGCAAAAGAGTAAGGGTCTGTAACCATGTATTTGTCATCCACAAAATAGGAATAATAGTATCCCTCGTAGTCTCCCGATAGAGTAACTTGGTAGATATCATATTCTCCTTTTTCCATCTTTATAAAATCTTTTCTTGGATTTCTATAATCTTTTGATATGGCCAGATATATTTGGTTGACTGATGGGGCAAATACTTTAAAAGTCGTCTCATCTTCGCTATATATAGCTCCAAGCCTTGTATCTTTAATCTGTTCATAGCTAATATTATTTATCAAAACTTCTTTTCCTTTTTAATAAGTTATCTAGGTTAAATTTGCTAGCCCATATGAAATTTTGCATTTGATTTTGTATCCATTTTTCCTTATCTACATAGTCTTTTTGTATATCTTTTCTCAAGTTCACAAGATTTTCTAGGTCAAGGAATACATTAAATGAATCATTGTAGAGTAGTATCTCGTCATATAAGTTTTTAAAATCATATGGGAAAGCTTCCTTAGGCTCATTTAATAGCCTGTCAATAGTATATTTTACTATTTTGTTTTGATAAATGATATCATTAGCAATATATTTTCTTTCATTTCTTATTATTTCATATGATTTGTAATCATCATCCATTAAGTAAAAACTGTTGGCAATATCAAGATTTTCAACTATTCCAGCCTTAGTTGAGACTACATTTGACATATTATATAGGCAGTTTAATATATCAAAGTTTTGGTTATCCATAAGTGGATGAGCCAGGCTAGAATATATATCTGCCGCTGGATAAAGAATTCTTAAATCTTTTACCCCAGTATTTTCTACAAAAATAATCTTGATTTTCTTACTTATAATTTTATCTGCTTCTATAAGTTTTTTAAGGGCAAGAATAAACTTTATAGTTTCCTTTGCCACATAGTAACCCTCATTGGCCTTGCCAGAAAAAATATAAGTTTTTGGCACATAATAAGCATTTGCATTATCTCTTAGATAAAAATATTCATAGGCAATTTCAACGGCATTTAATATTTGCCTCTTGCTTTCATGTATAATAGAAAGTTGCAAATCAAATATTGAATATGGATTTATAGATGAATCATTCAAGTATTCAATTAGCTTTAATTTATTATTGTATTTGATTTCATCAAGGCTATCTATAAAGTCCTTATCTTCTTTTAAATATATAAGTTTCTTGCTGTCATTACTATAATCATTGATATTATATTCTCTAAGCAGATCATAAAGCTTAGGATTTGCAGATTGACCGTACATTTGCCTATCGCTTCCCATGTTCATATAGGAAGAATTGTTTGATAGGGATTTGTTTTCAAAAAGAACTTTTGATAAGAAAATATATTCTCTAGATAAGGCTATATTTATATGCTTAAAAATTACCTGTCCATTTTCTATTAATGGTAAAAAGCTCTCGGTTTTGCTAAGTTCTGCTTGTATGTCGATGATAGTATTATAAAGTTCTGGATTTAACTTTCTTATTTCATCAGCAGGATATTTTTCTAGTGAATCATCTGTTATTGAGAAGACAAGATGGTAAAATATCTCCCTTGTGTAGGCAATTGCCTTTTTCATTGTGAATTTATGAACTCTGGTAAGAATTCTGATGAATTCGACTAAGGCTAGGGTCGGGTGGATGTCGTTGATGATAACATTGGTTTGCTTGTTAATATTATTTATATCCTTATAATACAACAAATATCTTCTAACAAAGTCCCTCATAGCTGATGCTGCGAAGAAATATTCTTGCTTGAGCCTTAAAATCTTGCCCTCATATGAGGAATCGTCAACATAAAGAAACTGAGTAATCGAAAGGTTGTTAATATAATCTTCGTAAGCATTTATGATATCTCCATTGGAAAACTCTTTGACATCTATTACTGAGGTCGGTTCAGATTTAAAAAGTCTAAGAGTGTTTACAAATTTTGCATCAGATGAAAGAATAGGCATATCATAGGTCACAGTCTTGTGGTTTTTACCATATATTTCTATTAGATTGGTAAAAGATTTCTGGTGTTCCCAATTTGACCCGTGCTCTAACCAAGAATCTGACCTCACTTCTTGCTTACCGTTGGCTATAACCTGCTTAAAATTACCCGATTCATAACGAAGTGCGTAGGCTGTGGCCTTTATCTTTTGATCTGTTAGGGCATTTATAAGGTAGGACGAACCCATTCCCATATCACCAATACCAAGGGCTGGGTCTAGGTCATAAGCCATGATAGAATCATAATCAAAGCCAATTTCACCAATGGCTGCTTTAATCTCATCTTCAATATCAAGTTTATATATTATGTTTGATAGGAAGGACCCAGGTAGATACTCAAAACTTAAAATATAGACTTCGTAACCTTCTTTTATTTTCTTGGAAGATACCCAAGTCTTGCCTACACTTTCCATAATATATCGGCACAGACAATCGTAGATTTCCCTTTCTCTTGCTGTATTTAGGTCTTTAGCATAAAAAGAATACAAATAATTTTGTATTCTTTCTATGATAGTATTCTTATTTATTTTCATACTAGGCTCTTATTTCATCATATAAATCTTTATATTTTTTAGCTGACACTTGCCAGTCTATATCGCTTTTCATTGCATTATTAACAAGTCTATTATGTGCTTCTTTATTATTTTTATATATATTTATAGCATTTTTGATTGTAAATAATAACTCATGGGCATTGATATTTGAGAAAGAATATCCTGTACCTTCACCTGTGTATTCATTGTAAGGAATAACCGTATCCTTAAGGCCTCCTGCTTCACGAACTATAGGAAGTGCTCCATAGCGCATAGCAATTAGCTGGCTTATTCCACAAGGTTCTGAAATTGAAGGCATAAGGTAAAAGTCACTAGATGCATAGATTTGGTGGCTTTCTGCTCCACCAAAGTAAATTCTTGCTGCAAGTTTTTCAGGATACTTCCATGCAAAATATTTTAGCATTTCTTCGTAAGTATAGTCTCCAGTACCTAGGGCTACAATTTGGATATCTTCTTCGAGTAGCTCATCTAATATGTACCTTACAAGGTCCATACCTTTCATTTCGTTTAGCCTAGTTACCATACCAATCATTGGTACGTCTTCTCTTTGTGGTAGGCCATATAATTTTTGCAAGGCTAACTTATTATTAACTTTTTTGTCAATACTATCTATGTCAAAATTTTGTTCTATAAGTTTATCTGTTGCAGGATTCCATTCTTTATAATCTATACCGTTTACAATGCCTGAAAGCTTGTAGTCGTATTCTCTGATAACTCCATCTAGGCCCTCTCCATAGAATGGGTAGTGGATTTCACGGGCATAATTTTCTGAAACTGTGTTTACAGCAGTAGCATGGATAATACCAGCTTTCATAAAGTTAATTGCATCGTAATATTTCAAATCATTTTCGTTAAAATATCCACCATCAAGGCCTGCAAGTCTCATTATATCAGGGTTAAATACACCTTGGTATTTCAAATTGTGGATGGTAAATAAGGTTCTTATATCGTTATAGTAGCTATCCCCATGCCTAAAATCATTTACAAAGACATTGACCATAGCCGTATGCCAGTCATTGGAATGTATAATGTCTGGTTTAAAGTCTATTTCTTTTGGAAGTAGGGTACAAGCTTTTGAGAAGAAAATGAATCTTTCTGCATCGTCATCAAAGCCATAAGGATATCCCCTATCGAAGTATTCTTGATTGTCAATAAAATAATAGCAGACTCCATCATAATCAAGTCTATAGACTCCTGCGTATTGGTGTTTCCAATCAAGATCTACATAAAATTCTGTGACCTTTTCCATTTTTGAAAGATATTTTTCATCAATAGAACCATACATAGGGATTACAACTCTGACATCTACGCCAAGACTCTTAAGTTCTTTTGGCAGAGATCCAGCAACGTCGGCTAGACCCCCTGTCTTTATAAATGGTACGGCTTCACTTGCTAGAAAAAGTACATTCATTATTAGCTCCATTCTTCCAATACTTCATTTTTTGATGAAACAAATGGGTGGACTCTGTTACCAAATAGTTTCACATTATTGCCTATTTTGGTTCCTTTGTCTGTTATCACAAAGTTAAGTATGGCATCATTACCAATTACTGAATCTTGGAAAATAACTGAATTTTTGATAACTGCGCCTTTCTTGATTGTAACTCCCCTAAATATTATTGAGTTTTCAACCTCACCTTCTATAATTGCACCATTTGCAACAAGGGAGTTCTTAACCTTACTATCTTTTGTGTATGATGTTGATGGTTCGTCCTTTGATTTGGTGTAAACTAGACCGTCATTATAAAACAAAGAGTCATATAATTCTTCGTCTAAAAGCTTCATATTTGCCTCGAAGAAAGAAAATGTGTCCATTATAATTTCAAGGTGTTTCTCAGTTCTGTAGAAATCAATGTTTAAATCATCTGGTAAAGAAAATATTGCTGTAAGCAAAGATGAAATTGTATTTCTCTCAACTGCATATCTCAATACTTTGATAAATACATCCCTTTTCATAAGTATAGAACCAGCGAAAAGATCAAATTCGTCAGAAAGACCGAGGTTGGTTCCTAAACTTACTGGCTTGTTATTCTCATCAGAATTAATAATCTTCCTATTTAGATAAAAACCATCGTCATCACGCATTCTTTGTGTAAATATCAATACATCGGAATCATTTGACTTGATAGCTTCTTTTGCATCACTTATATCAACCTTTGAGATATACATTGGATTGGTTATAAAAACATACTCGGCATTAGAATCTTCTATAGCTCTGATGGTATCGTAATATGTCTCAACTTCGCTAGGGTTTGCAATATCGTAATTTGGAGGAATTATTGTAAGACCACCACGTCTACGGTTTAGTTCCCAGCTTCTACCATTTCCAATGTGATCTAAGGTTGATCTCATCTTCCTACCTGCAAATAGTATTACATTGGTAATATCATAATTTGTCAGATTTGATAAAGTAAAGTCAATAATCCTGTACCTGCCACCAAATGGTAGCATATAATCTGGCCTAACCTTGCACAATTCATCATAATTTCCAGAATCAAACTCTGAACTATAAACTAAAGCTAAAATGCTATCCATCTTATTCCTCCTCGATTCCTTCTGAACTTACAAGATAAACCTTATCTTCGCCTTCTTTGCCTATATTTTCTGTAATTTCTATATCTTCGGCAACAACACAATTATAAATCTTAACTCCTGCCTTAACCTTAGATCCATTTAATAAGACGCTATCACAAACCTCAGCACCTTCTTCAACTTTAACATTTGAGAATAACACTGAATTCTTAACCTTACCATTAATCACACATGCTTCATTAACAAGAGCATCTTCAAGTATAGCTTCTTTGCCAATTCTGTGTGGTGGCAAGTTTAGGCTTGTAGTATATATTTTCCAATCTTCGTCATAAATCCTTAGCTCATTATTAGGATCGATAAGATCAAGGTTAGCTTGCCAGAAACTTCTTACGGTTCCAACATCTTTCCAATATCCATCAAATTTGTAAACGTATAGAGGTTTTCCATCTTCTAGCATCTTTGGAATAATATCCTTACCAAAGTCATTTGAAGAATCAGGATTTTCATTATCTTCAATTAGTGCCTTACGTAGCACTTTCCAATTAAATACATAAATACCCATAGAAGCAAGGTTTGATTTTGGATCTTCTGGTTTTTCTTCAAACTCAGTTATCTTACCATCTTCATCAGTATTCATAATACCAAATCTGCTAGCCTCATCCCAATCAACTTCCATAACAGCAATAGTCGCATCTGCGCCCTTTTCCTTATGTATATCAAGGAGTTCTCTATAATCCATCTTATATATATGGTCACCTGAAAGAATCAAAACATATTCTGGATTGACGCTATCAAGATACTTAATATTTTCATAAATAGCTGATGCAGTACCTTCGAACCACTTACCTCCTTCTTCAGTATAATAAGGAGACAAAATTCTAAGTCCACCATTATTTCTATCATAATCCCAAGCAGAACCAATGCCTAAATGGCGGTTTAAAAGTTGTGGCTTATATTGGGTCAAAACACCAATATCTCTAATTTCTGAATTGGTAGAATTACTTAAAGCAAAATCAATAATTCTGTATTTTCCACCAAAAGGAACTACAGGTTTTGCCATATCTTTAGTCAAGGCCTTAAGACGTGATCCTTGACCACCAGCCAATAGCATAGCCGCTGTCTTATTTGAGTTTCTCATTGTATCCTCCATTACGCATAATTATATTCTTATTATATTAATACCCAGTAAATCTGGGTGTAATTAGAAAAACCTTTTCTTACTATATATTTTACAAAATATCTCAACTTTTGACAATAAGGATTTTTCCTAGTATAATTTATGCTACTTGGGGATGCCATGGTTTCGACGTGGTCGAATAATCATTGGTAGCAGGTCGTTTGCTGATCGTAAATCAGTGTTTAAATATAAACGCAAACAACAATAGCGAAGCAAACTTCGCACTAGCTGCCTAAGAAACTGGTAGCAATGAATTGTAGGTTAGTCGCAAACTTACAATTTGTTTCATAATTTTAGCGACAACTCTTCTAGCAAAGCTTTGAACTAGTTGCAGTATGATGAAGCTAGCATATAACTTATTTGTAAGTTTATAAAGTTTTATGCGAAAACTTTAAACTTAATAAACCTGTAGAAGCCTCTGAGGACACTTCCACGGACATGGGTTCGACTCCCATCATCTCCACCAAACACCTTGAAAGCATTGTAATTTCAAGGCTTTATTTTTTACCGGAAACATTTTGGCAACATTTATAATATTAATCATTTCATAAATTACATTTATAGATTGCAATCTTTATAATCGGAAACGAAAATAAAAGAAATTCAAAACTTAAATAAAGCACCTTTTAAAATTTCATTATCTCTTTGTTCTCTTTTTAGAACTATTTCCATTACAGGATTTGACATATCAGATTTTTGAACCTTTGGTATTGAATAATCATAAGCCCTTAAGTATGTAATTTCATCATAGTATAGGCTTTTTCTCTATAGTCTTGAAAGAAATCACAATTATAGATTATTCTTTCTGCTTTTTTTCTTATGTCTTGTACTTCTTTTGTAGTGATTTGTAGTAATTTAGATATATCTTTAATAGTCTTTCTTTCAACATAAAAAAGTCTTATTATTTTGTATTCTTCATCATTTAAAATATATCTAATATTTTGCCTAAATTCTCTGTTAAAGCAATCTTTTTCAATATCAATACTTTCATCTTCTATGGTATCAACTAAGCATATATTTTCGGGTCTATAATAAATCGTGTTGGTAGAAGTAAATGATACTTCTGTCAGCACGATTTTTTCATAAAAAAGAAGACATATT